>JAQURL010000058.1:16121-16334 GCA_028715625.1 Candidatus Margulisiibacteriota bacterium
TCGAAATGCGTTACGTTGATTGTCGAATATTATAAGATTATGTCTTATAAATATGCTGTTTTCATCAATATTAAAACCGCTATCAGCAACCTTTAAACGAAAGGTTTATGTTACATTAATAATGAATGTTGTCCTATTTCTTTTCCCATTTTTCAAGATAAAGCACTTCTGAGAGGGTTTTTCCCCTTTTTATCTCATCCCGTATCCTGCGCT
>JAQURL010000059.1 GCA_028715625.1 Candidatus Margulisiibacteriota bacterium
AATTATTGGGTCATACCTTTATCACCGTATTTAATTTTAAAAAGGATATTGTTTCGTGACCATAACAGTATGTCCAGCCTTGTTGCCAACATTCTGGGTAACAGTATCGTTGCTCTGGGAGAAAAATGAAAACATTATTTATATGTCTGTCCGCGATCGGCGATACTGTGATGGCTTTACCGGCTATTTGTGAATACATAAAAATAAATAATCTCAAAGATGTGCATATTTTAACCAGAAACAAAGAATGGGAACAAATATTTTTTTTGAATAAAGATTTTAAAGACTTGAATTATAAATTTTATTACACTACTACAAGCAAACTTTATCTGAACCTGCCGTTAATAAGTGTTCTTAGAAAAGAAAAATATAATGTTGCTATTTGTTTATACCCGCACAAAGGTATTGCCAGCGCGCTTTTTATGTTTTTGATTGGTGCGGGACAAAGAATCCAACATGCATACAGGTTTAAATTTTTTAACAATATAAATTGGTTCCTTACATCAAAAGTGGAATACCGGTATGAACATAATTTATTTAATAATGAGCGTTTATTAGAAATCACGCGGCAGTTGTCTTATAACTGTCTCGGTATAGAAAAACATGGCAAAAAATCGAATGAAATTAAAGAAAAAGTGATAGGAATTCACGCGGGTTGCGGTCAAAATCAATATTGGAGAAGATGGCCTGTTGAAAATTGGGCCAGACTGATCAATCTTATTTTGGAGAATACCGGATATAGTATCACAATGTTTTGGGGGCCGGATGAACTGGATCTTTTTTATAAATATTTTCGGCAGAAAGATAACAGGATAACGCATATTATTAATAGCAGTCTGACCGAAACTATTAATCTGATAGCCAATTGCGATTTTTTTATAAGTAACGATTCCGGTCTGGCGCATATCGCATCCTTGTTTGAGATAAAACAAGTCACAATTTTCGGCCCTGCCGATGAGCATATATCCGGACCGATTAACAAATATGGAAAAATAATCAGACCTTTCAATTCCAAACCGGATTATTTACATTATAAAAAATATAAACAACCCAAAAAGAATATCTTAAATGATTTGTCTGTACAGGATGTTTATTTTGTCTTTCTGGAAATGATTGACTATAAAACCGGCGAGTAGGTTTATTATGAAAAAAAATATTGTAATTAATTCGTTAATAATTCTGGCAGGACTTATTATATATATCTATATCAATATTTGCACCTATCACCCGACTATATTTCCCTGGGGGCAGGGAGCTGACAGTGATGAATATTGGTCATTATCGGAAAACCTGCTAAAACATCACAAATTATTGTATCCATCGGAATGGAATGTGAGCTCTTATCTGAATGCAAAAGGTAAAGCCTTACTCTCGGGAGGCCTGGACAGCAGCGGGTTTGTTTTCAATTTAAAGAGAACACCGTTGTATCCGTTGCTGCTTGGGTTTATGAGGCATTTCTGGAACCATGCAGGTGCGGCTTTTTTACTGAACTACTTCAGTTATGTAGGTATATGTATTTACTCATTACTTTTGGGGAAATTGATATTTAAAGAAAAAAAACTGTTATTTTATATTTATTTTACAGCTGTAGTCTTCAGCCCGATATATTTTGACTGGAATGGAGTCTTATCTGATGTTTTGGCTTCATTTTTTTTGGTCGGATTTACTTATCACCTATTATCCTATTATCAAAATGTAAAGTCAGATACAAAGAAATTTGCATCTTTTTTCCTTTCGCCTTTTTTATTAATAATATTTTTTGCCGTTTGCAGCTTCATGACCCGTCCGAACTTATTAATATTTGTTGTTCTTTTGTTATTATTTATACTAATCAAATTATATTTCAAAAAATACGAATGGAGAGTAGTTTTTCTGATCCTTATTTTTTTTATGATCAGCGTCTTTTTATGGTCTTACAGGAATTTCGGTTTATCAGGCAAATTTTCACCTACTGTTTTTGTCGGTTACAATATGCTGGCAAGCTACATAGACTCTGAAAATTCGCCAAACAGGTTAGTCAGACTAGTTAATAATGATATCAAGCCGGGCACCAAGTTTTATGAATGGAAAGATCGGGAGACGATTAAAAAGTATATTGCGGGGCGTCTGAACAGCGGGCGTACTTATTATCAGGCCATAGGTGATATGGATAAAAAAACCGGTGAGGTTACCATACAATTTCTTATAAACAACCCCTTAACCGGATTGAAAAAAATAATTATCAACAATATCTATTATTATGCCTGGACCTGTTATGATATTCCTTATTTATTAATAAATATTGCCAGCCCTAAACAACTGCTCTTGTTTGCTTCTCAGGGCAAACAGGCCATAATCACAAAATTAAGTGTACCAGGAAAGATTTGGCTTATGTCTCTGAATTTTGTTTCATATTCATATAAATTTTTAATTTTGCTCACAACATTTTTTTATTTTGTATTTTTTTTCATGCAAAAAAGATCGAAAATATTCAGATTTAGTAACGATATCTCCGTTTATACAGCCCTGTTTATCGCAGGGTTTATTACTGCGTTTGTCGACGGTGTTTGTGGAGGTATGCGTTTAAGAATGCCTTTTAACCCATTAAATATTTTATTCTTTATTCTTTTTTTCTATAATATTTATATCCTTTTACAAAGGAATAAAAATAAATCAGTCGCATGAATATTTTATTTATTTATTCAACCGATGACTCTGTCTCTTTGCTTAAACCCCTTAATTCATCCGAATATATTGCTTTCGGGATTTCATATATCTCTGCGGTCCTAAAAGCAAATAAATATAACACCGATATTCTGGTCTTAAGCAGTAATTACGGTAAGGCTTATGTAAAATTGCTTGAAGAAAAAATTAACAACAATAATCCTGAGTTGATATGTTTCACAGCAGTGTCTTCACAATATAGCTTTATTTCTCAGGTTGCTGACTATATCAAAAATATCCGACCTGATATTTTTTTAGTAATAGGCGGTGCCCACGCTTCTCTAGCACCGGACAATGTTATCACGGATAGTTTTAACGCTTTATGTATCGGCGAAGGTGAATTTCCCACATTGGAGCTTGCTCAAAAGATCAGGGACAAGGAGGAAATAACCGCTATTCCCAATCTCTGGATAAAAAAGACTGAAATCGTTGAAAAGAACAACTCCAGGCCGTTCATGCACGATCTGGACATATTACCTTTCCCGGACCGGGAATCATGGCAACCCTGGATCGATGAAAAAAATGAAGCCAGGATCGCTGTGCTTTTAGGTAGGGGATGTCCGTATTCCTGCACCTATTGCTCAAACCATGCGCTAAGAAAGTTAGCCACAGGCAAATATGTACGACTCCGAACTGTTAAAAATATAATTGAAGAAATAAAGCATCTGCTTGGGAAATATCCGGATCACCGCAGCTATTATCTGGAAGTGGAGACATTAACGATTAATAAGGAATGGTTGTTTGAACTTTGCGAGCAATTGCATAACTTAAATTCAACTTTAAATAACCCAATTGGTTTCAGTGCCAATTATCGGGTTTCTAAAAATGCTTTAGACGATGCTATTTTTCAGGCTTTAAAAAAAGCCAACTTTGTTTCCCTGAATATAGGGCTGGAGTCAGGCAGCGAGAGGGTAAGAAGAGAAATATTGGACAGAAGTTATACTAATGATGAATTTTTACAAGCCGTGTCTTTGGCCAGAAAATATGGGCTTAAAGTAAATCTTTACAATCTCGTCGGTCTTCCCGGCGAAACTTATAACGATTATCTGGAGACAGTAAAAATAAACCGGATAGCCAGACCCGATTCCGTAATGACTTCTATTTTTTTTCCTTATCCGGGAACAAAATTATATGACAGGTGTATAGAGAACGGGTATTTGCCAAATAAAATAAATTTTTCCAGAGAAAGAAGGAGAGGCGTTTTAGAGATGCCTTTGTTTAGCAGACGTAAAATTATGAATGCCTATGTCTGGTTTGAATACAGAATTTATAAAGCTTATAAGCCTCGGTGGTTATTGCTGCTCAGAGTTTTGCAATATAAGATTTTATCGAACTCGTTCACAAACAAAATTTATAAATTTTTTACTTCGCTTAAGTTTATCAAGGTTTTTTTGAAAAGAATAATACAAAGCTGAAAAATGATTAAAGTATTACATGTAAGTCAGGCAAGGGAATACAGCGGAGCAGAAATAGTTTTGGCCAATATCCTGCGCCACAATTCATTTTGGCAGGCCAGCGTAATTGTTCCCGAAGGGCCGTTTTCAGAATTATTAAACAAACTGGGAGTATGTACCATTGAAGCCAAATATTTATCAAATATAAAACGTAAAAAGAATTTTTTTTGGCCGGTTATTTTTTTGTTTAAATTTGTACTGGCTTCTCTTGAAGTCATGCGTGCAGTAAAGTCGTACAAGCCTGATATAATTTACGCCAATCATTTATCAGCCGCACCATATTGCCTTTTGGCAAAGCTGATTTACAGGAAGAGATTTATCTGGCATATGCACGATATTCATAAAGCCGGCTCTCTGGAAAGCTTTTCTGCTTCGTTTATAAGCAAGTTTTCCGACAAAATTATAGCCATCTCCGATGCGGTCAAGAAAGCGCTGATCAAATCCGGGATAAATCCAGGTAAAATCGTCAGATGTTACAACGGGATCGATAAAAAAGACTGTTTCACGGATACATTCGATGAGCAAATAAAAATAATTAAAGAAAAAGAAATTATTAATATTGCGCAGATCGGACTTCTGGAACCCAGAAAGGGTGTAGATATTTTTATAAAAGCAGCAAATATATTATTAACTGAGATAAAAAGTAAACAGAGAATTCGTTTTTATATAGTAGGTGAAACTATTGCCCATCCAGAATATGTTGAAGAAATCAAAAACCTGGTTAAAAACCTGAAACTGGAAGAGAATATTATATTCACAGGCAGATTGAAGAACATGAAGTATGTATATCAAAACATAGATATTGCTGTTCAGGCATCACGGACTCCTGAGCCATTCGGCATGGTAGTCCTGGAAGCCATGGTCATGGGGGCACTCGCTGTAGGTACGAATATCGGCGCTATCCCGGAAATTATCGATGATGGCAAGACCGGTCTGCTTTTCAGTCCTGATGATCCGCAGGATCTTTCCAACAAGCTTTCAGCGATTATAAATAGAGAAATCGATGTCCAGCAAATTTTAAAAAACGCTGAACAGAAAGCAATAAACCAATTTTCACTAGATAAACAAAAACAATGTCTTTATGAGACAATTAAGTCAGTAGTTACTTAAACCTGTTTCTTATCGAGGATATCCAGCACTTTGGTTTTTACTGTCTCAGCTTCTAATAGTTTCAGACAATCATTATTTTTGCATTTATATGCCAGTCCTCCGATACTATCAATAGGATTATAACAGTTAAGGCACTTGTTCGCGGATTGCAGGTAAAAGGCGTTCTTCATTTGTGGTACAAGTATTTCTGGGTTTGTGGGTCCGAATAAACCGAGAGCTTTTGTACCTACAGCGCAGGCGAGGTAATAGGCAAAAGAGTCGTTACCGATAAACAGATCGGCAAATTTTATCACATCGGCCAGTTCGACGATGGATGTTTTATCACACAAATTAAGAATTTTTTTTGATGACAATTGTTCACAAATATTTTTGTCTGTCTTGGCACCAACTAAAACAATTTTATAATCAACAGGCATTTGCGCTATAAGTTTTTGGAAACCGGACAAAGGCCAAAGTTTATTAGGCATCGATGCCCAGTTGTTATGCCCACCACCTGGTGCTATTACAATATATGGGGATGAAATATCAGGTTTGGAAAAATTTTGTATATAGGTCAGATTGAAATCTCTTATGGATAGAGGCAGGTATTTATCCACCAGATCAAAATGTCTGTCATAACGGTTATTATTAAGATCAAAAGAAATTGTTTTAAAAAACAGGGAAGGCGGGCCCCAGGCAATTACTTTTTTATATGTTATTAACCGGCCGAAACATTTGAAAGCAAAATGTCTGTGCAAAACTATAATATAGTCATATCGTTCACTAAAGAGAAGTAGACCCAGTTTGAGAAATCTGAACAGCGAGATAAAAGCGGCCTGTATACCGGACCTGTCAAATCCACGTACACTTATAACTCTGCGCAGAGAAGTGTTGTTTTTCAGCAACAACGCGCAGTTTTCCCCGGTCATGAAATCAATCCGACAATCCGGATAGCTTTTTTTTATACTGCTGACCAGATGAGTCGTCTGTAAAACATCACCGAGAGATGACATTTTTATGATCAGTACTTTAAATGAGGTTTTCATAGCATTCTTTTACAAAATTATTTAATAAAGTATAACACATCAGTAATTTTTTAGTCATATGTCCCGCTTTTCATTACGGTGATTTTATCAAAGATATGGGCAAGATTTTTAAAAAGCGGTAATATTATAAAACTATGTTAAAAAGTTTAATCAGTGTTTTAATCCCTGTATATAATGAAAAGGATACAATAGAGGAAATATTAAAAAAAGTTCATAATGCACCATATCCTGACGGTTTTGATTATGAAGTAATTTGTGTTAATGACGCTTCTACAGACGGCACAACGAACTTGTTGAAAAATTATTCTAACGATAAAGTAGTTATTATTGATAAACTGGTAAATCAGGGTAAGGGTGCCGCAATCAAAACAGCTCTGGAAGTAGCTCAGGGTGACATTATTATTATTCAGGATGCTGATCTGGAATATAATCCTAATGACTACCCAAAATTAATCGCTCCTATTATAGAAGGTCATGCGGACGTTGTTTTCGGTTCGCGGTTTTTGGGAGGCAGCGGTCCGCATCGGGTATTATTTTTCTGGCATAGTATCGGTAATAAAATATTGACATTTCTTTCCAATATGCTAACAAATTTGAATTTAACAGATATGGAAACCTGTTACAAGGTTTTTACCAGAAAAGCTATAACAGATGTAGATATCAAATCCAGACGGTTTGGCATTGAACCGGAACTAACAGCGAAATTTGCAAAAAAAAGATTGAAGATATATGAAGTCCCCATTTCCTATTATGGAAGAGATTACCAGGAAGGGAAAAAAATTACCTGGCGTGACGGTATCAGCGCAATGTACTATATTTTTAAATATAATTTGTTTAACTAATGGAAGTTTTTTGATTTATAGCCATATCTTTTACTTTTAGAAAATATACTTTTAATCCTGAAATCGATGATCAGCATAATCATTCTGATCCCAAGAACAAAAGCTTTTGCAAGGCTTCCCGTAACCGAAGATTTTCCGATTCTTTCCAAATAATTAACAGGGATTTGAATAATTTTCAGATCATGAGCGATTGATAAAAGAATCATTTCAGGCCCAAAATAATTACCCCCGACCGTAAAATAGGGTTTAATCTTATTTAACCCGCTGCGGGAGACGAGTCTCATTGTGCAGCCCACGTCCGACAAAGAAATAGTGTTAAATAAAACTTCTATGATTTTAGCTACGAACCAGTTGCCGTGCCTGAGAAATTTGCCCATGTTTGCTCCGGACCAGATAAATGTCGATACTGTGCGCGTACCATAAACAATTTCGCAATCGCTGGCATAGGCCAGCAGTTTAAAGATATCATTGGCTTTGAATGTTCCATCCGGTTCACAAACAATCATCAGGTCGCCCGAAGATTCTGTTAAGCCCCGCTGAATAGCATGCCCGTACCCCTGTTTTGTCTCAAGAATTTCTTTGGCCCTGGTTTTGCTTATTTCAGCAGATGTACCGGCAGCTGCATTGTTATTGATAACCAGTACTTCATCAACAACACCCGTTGCATAAAAATCTTCTATACATTGATATATAGAATCTTTTTCGTTGTATGTTGGCAGGATTACTGAAATTTTTTTATCGTTATACATTTTGAATTTCTGTTTTATTCAAACTATTTATATCAGACTGTATAGCTATTATTTTCAGATTATAAAATATAAATCACGGTATTGCATTATTTTTCTTAATTTCATTGTTTTATGACGTTTTTAAAAATATAATTTTTATAGGTTCGGAATATAAAAATTTATTTTTGGGGAAGTAATTCAACCGGTATATTATGGATATTGCGGCTTTTTTAAAAAATTTCAGTTGGGAAGAGTTTAATAAAAAAATCCCGATCAATGACCTGGCGGTAGCAATACTTGTCGTAATGGTACTTGTTATCATGGTCATACCACTGCCAGTTTTTTTGCTGGACGTTTTATTGGTTTTAAATATCTCTATCGGAATAGTGGTTTTACTGGTTGCGATATTTCTGAATAAACCGCTGGATTTCGCGGCTTTTCCTTCAATATTATTAGTTACCACTTTGTTCCGTCTTTCCCTGAACGTGGCGTCAACCAGATTAATCCTCAGCCTGGGAGCTGATTTCCATGGACAGGTAATTCTTGCCTTTGCCAACTTTGTAACCCACGGTAATTTTGTTGTGGGCGCTGTAGCCTTTGCCATAATTACAATTGTACAATTTATGGTTATTACCAAAGGTTCGGAAAGGGTAGCTGAAGTAGCAGCTCGTTTTACATTGGATGCCATGCCCGGCAAGCAGATGTCGATAGACGCTGATTTGAACTCCGGTTTGATCGACGCCACTGAAGCCAAAGCCAAACGGCAGGAAATTCAAAAAGAAGCAACATTTTTCGGTTCAATGGACGGTGCTAATAAATTTGTACGCGGAGACAGTATCGCCGGTATTATCATAGTTATTGTTAATATTATCGGAGGTATTATTATCGGTCGTTTTCAGCAGGGACTGGAAATTGGCGAATCCCTGGAAACTTTTGCCAGACTTACAATTGGTGACGGTCTGGTAGCCCAGATACCGGCACTTTTAATGTCTATATCAACCGGTTTGGTTATTACCAAATCTGCTTCGGGAGAAAGTCTTGGTACAGATATCACTCAGCAGATACTGAAAAAGCCTACGGTCTTTACTTTTACCGGAGGTATCCTGCTCATGTTTGCTTTGGTTCCCGGTTTACCTACAGTTCCTTTTATGATTCTTGCTGTGGCGGCGATGCTAGCCGGTTATTCTTTAACCAAGGCGGCTTCGGTAAAAGAAGAAACTGTTTCTGCTCAGGAGGAGCAGGCTGCCAAAGAAGCTATGAAAAAACCTGAAAACCTTCTTGGTACGCTGGCATTGGACCCAATAGCACTGAAAACAGGAAGGAATCTTGTCCCGCTTATTGACCCATCGCAGAACGGGCCTTTGCTGGAAAGGATTACTTTAGTCAGATATCAGATAGGGCAGGATCTGGGATTTGTTATACCTGGTGTGCGTGTTATGGACGATCTTAGTCTGCCACCGAATCAATATAGAATAGATATAAGAGGAACAAAAGTAGGCTTGGGCGAAGGTTATACCAATGCGTATTATGTAAAAACAACCCTGGCTACCTTGCGCGAAAAGGGACTGGATGGAGAGGAAGTTACTGACCCTGTTGATGGTAGCAGGGCTTGCTGGGTTAACGCTGAATTTGGTGACAGGCTACAACAGTTAGGGTTGCCTGTTAAAACAATTGTTGATTATATTTCAGAACATTTTTCAGAAGTAATCAAGCGCTACGCGGATGAAATTATGACCAGGCAAAATGTTCAGGCACTGCTGGAGCTGGTTAAAAATTCCAACGCGGCTATTGTCAGGGAACTGGTGCCGGATATGCTTTCTCTGGGGCAGGTGCATAAAGTGCTGCAGAACCTGGTCAGGGAAAGGATCAGTATCAGAGATTTGTCTACGATACTGGAACGGTTGGCTGATTATGCTCATGTCTCCAGAGACACCAACTTGCTGGCAGAATATGTCCGGCAGTCTCTTTCACGGCAAATTTGCGGTCAATATGCCGATGCTGAAGATACAATTACCGTTGTTACCTTTGATCCACGGCTGGAAGAAACTATGATCAGTGCTATTCATCAAAGCGAGTACGGTTCGTTTTTAGCGCTTGAACCTAACACCGGGGAACGGGTACTTATCCAGCTCAAAGAACCTCTGAGAAATTTTAACAAACTGCAAAAGTCTCCTATAATTTTATGTTCTCCTCGTTTAAGACCACATCTGAAAAGATTCATAGAACGTAATTATCCAATGTTCGCGGTGCTTTCCTATAACGAAATAGTACCGCAGATCAAGGTTCAATCCATTGGTGTAATCAATGAATAAAAATAAATATAAAATCGATGAAACTTATTTAAAAATTTGACGATATAATACTGTAATAAATATAATGGTTGTAGAAAGGTAAGGGTGTGAGCATGGTGAACATGATAAACGGAGCAGAAGCGGATAAGCAAGAAAACATCCCATTAGCTGTATTATTTTCAGATGGTAGCTTTGTTGATGAAAGCCTTTACAAAAATCGTGATGAAAAGATCAACGCCTTTGTAACCTTATGCAAAAAAACAAAAGGATATAATTTAACTTCCTTTGAATTAATACAAAAGGTTGTAGAAAATGCTGTCGCTATTGAATTCGGCGATAAAGCTACAGAAAACAAGGAAATGGTTAAAACGATCAGTGACGCACTAAGCTCTGATCTGGTTCTGAAATCCGAAGTACTGGACTTTGCAAAAAGGCATTTTCAGGAATTAAAAATCGATTCAACTCTTATTAATTAAACTTTTTTCTGTTATTATATTTAGCAAATGAATAATGACAGGGAATCTTTTTCTCGTAAGGAGCTCAGCGGCTGGGGGGACTCAAATGTAAAGATCAATCAGCAGCTGTCATCCGAAGAACTCTCCAATATTATAAATCCAAATATTGAGGAAACTTATAAAGGTGAGCTATTGGGAATTATTGATGTAGTATTACTTGGTTTGCATCTGGAAACATATGAAACCGTGTTACGCAAATATAAAGCGGAAGTAGAAGAAACCATTGAGGTTAAGGAATCTTTGCGCAATATTTTACTGAAAAGATCTTTAAAAAAATTATCCTCTATTCTTAATTGATCATGAACAAGTTAAACCAGGAATTAACCAATAAAATCACACATGATCTGATCGACTATCTTGTTCATCATTACTCCGACGCAATATTCGGAGCCTTTAAATATAAAATTGACTCGCTAGTAAAAAATTATGCCAGAAAACTCCCGGGTTTTATCAAAGACAGTGAATATGATGATTTGCATAATATCGCCTGTATGGAATTTATTCAAACAATCCGTGCCTGGGACCCCACCAATAATCCGGTAGTTTGGCCTTTTGCCTATTCCAGGATAAACGGTGCCATGCGCGATCACATCAGATATCTTACCAAAGCCGACCCGAGCCGCCTTTATAACTGGATCACGGACGCTGCCTATATGTATCTGGCAATAAATAAAAACAAGGAAGAATTTTCCCACAAGGTTGAGGATGGAGTTACATTGTCGGAAGCCATGAAACAATTGACATCTATTGAGCAAAGAGTTGTTACTTTAAAAAGTGTAAATGATCTGACGCTGGTAGATATCGGCAAAAAAATAAATCTTTCCGAGTCCCAGGTGTCCAGAATATACAGAGGCGCCATAGAAAAATTGAAAAAGATACTGTCTTAACCAGAATTTAATTGGCAGCAGCAAACAAACTGGGTATAATAAATAAATTATGAAAGGTATAGTCTTAGCCGGCGGCACGGGATCCAGACTTTTTCCTTTAACCAAGGTAACCAATAAACATTTGTTGCCTATTGGTCATGAACCCATGATTTATTATCCCATAAAAAAAATTTTAGAGGCAGGAATTAGTGAAATCCTTATAGTTACCGGCGTTGAACATATGGGGGCAGTGGTGAATCTGTTAGGATCAGGTAAAGATTTTAATTGTCGTTTCACTTATAAAGTCCAGGATGAAGCCGGCGGAATAGCCCAGGCACTCGGACTTGCCGAAAATTTTGCGGGTGATGATAACGTGTTAGTAATATTGGGAGACAATATTTTTAGCGGAAATTTGAAACAGGCTGCAGCTGATTTTAAAAATGGAGCAACTATTTTTTTACAGCAGGTAGAAGACCCTCAGCGTTTCGGGGTTGCTATAATTGAAAATAATAATGTCGTGAAAATCGAGGAAAAACCTAAAAATCCCAAAAGTAACTATGCTGTAACCGGTTTATATATATATGACAAACAGGTTTTTGAATATATTAAAAACCTCAAACGTTCGCAGCGTGGAGAGCTGGAAATAACCGATGTTAATAATGCTTACTTAATAGCAGGTAATCTGCATTATCAGATTTTGGACGGTTTCTGGACAGACGCCGGAACATTTGAGTCGCTTTACCATGCTAATGCTCTGGTCCATAAACAAAATTCATGAATGAAAAACCAAATGTTTTGATGGTTACCGGCGGTGCCGGCTTCATCGGTTCCAATTTTGTCCGGCAATATATTAAAAAATACCCTTCTGACATTTTGATCAATTTTGATGTATTAACCTATGCTGGCAATCTGGAAAACTTGAAAGAAATAGAAAATTCGGAAAACTATCATTTTATCAGAGCAGACATTTCTGACAGGAATTTACTGGACAGGATATTCAACGGAATGATACCGGATATACCTGCGCCAAACCAAATTGTTCATTTTGCTGCTGAATCTCATGTGGACCGCAGCATACAGGACTGTACCCCTTTTATTCAGACAAACATAGTCGGTACCCAGGTGCTTCTGGACATAATCAGAAAGCATTGGACGGGCAGAGATGAAAATTGCCGTTTTATCCATGTTTCAACAGATGAAGTATATGGCAGCCTGGGTAAAGAAGGGTTTTTTACCGAGCAAAGCCAAATTAAGCCCAATTCCCCTTATTCAGCATCAAAAGCCTCCAGCGACCTGCTGGTCAGATCATATTTCAAGACTTATGGGCTTCCTTTAATTATCACTCGTTGTTCCAATAATTACGGACCCTATCAATTTCCCGAGAAACTTATACCTTTGATAATTAATAATATTCTGCAAAAAAAAGAACTGCCTGTATATGGAAAAGGTGAAAATATCAGAGACTGGCTGTTTGTGCTTGATCACTGCGAAGCCATAGATGTAGTTTTAAAAAAAGGAAAAGTGGGTCAGGTATATAACATCGGAGGGCATAACGAATGGAAGAATATTGATATTGTTAATTATATATGTGAACTCCTGAATAAAAAGTTAAACCGTGATTTTGATAACACCACATTAATAAAGTTTGTTACGGACAGGCCGGGGCATGATTTACGTTATGCCATTGATGCTACTAAAATTGAAGAGGAATGCGGCTGGGTGCCCAAACATCGGTTCGAAGACGGTATCGAGGAGACGGTCGACTGGTATCTGGAGCATCCGGATTGGTTGAAAAAAGTTACTTCAGGAGTTTATAAGGAATATTATGAAAAACACTATATTGCCGACCGTAATATTCGGCGGTAGTTTTGATCCGGTCCATAGCGGGCATTTGTTTATCGCTCAAAAATGTCTGGAATTTGCCGATACAATTACTTTTGTTCCCTGCTGGCAGAATCCGTTTGTAGAAAATAAACCTCAGGCCTCTGCCGAAGAGCGTATGGAAATGCTGCGTCTTGCTACAAAACATGAACCCAGATTTATACTTTCAGATATTGAATATCAACGTGACGGCAAATCTTATACAATTAATACTATTGAATATTTTTATGACAAGTATAAGCAAAAACCGGGATTACTTCTTGGAGCCGATTCATTTTTAACCTTTGAAAACTGGAAGGATCCAAAAAAGATTTTAAAGCTGGCTCAAGTATTTGTCTACAGCAGGCCCGGTATCAGTAACGAAAGTATCGAAAGTCTGCTGCAAAATAAATTATATAAGAATGCCAATGTTAACTATATTAAAGAACAAACCTACAATATATCTTCCACGCAAATAAAAATATATTGTTTTTTAAAGGAAGATATACATGAGTTTGTCCCAAAGCCTGTAGCAGAATACATTCAGGCCAACAAGCTTTATCAGATGCAGGAAGATTTAAGCGTTATTCAGCGCGACTAGCTTGAAGCTGGTCGTTGTAATTTCTGCGAATTTCTTGTAACATAATGTTCTGGATAAAAATGTAATTTTTGCTGGATACAATGTTGATTTTTTAAGGAGATTGTGATGAAAGACATTAAGGTCACCCCCGAGATAGTAAAAGAACATGGGCTTACCCCAGAAGAGTATGAGCGAATAAAAAAATTGATCGGCAAAGAGCCGAATATTACCGAACTGGGAATGTTTTCCGTACTTTGGTCTGAACATTGTAGTTATAAAAATTCCAAACCGCTTTTAAAAATGTTTCCGACCAAAGGACCATTTGTTTTGCAAGGTCCGGGAGAGAATGCCGGGATTATTGACATCGGTGATGGCGTGGCTGTGAGTTTTAAAATCGAATCACATAATCATCCCAGTGCCATTGAGCCTTATCAGGGTGCGGCAACAGGCTCAGGAGGTATAATACGCGATATTTTTGCCATGGGCGCAAGGCCTATAGCTTGTCTTGATTCCTTGAGATTTGGTGATATTACTAGAGACCAGCAGAGCAGACATCTTTTTGAATATGTTGTAAAAGGCATAGGTGACTATGGAAATTGTGTTGGCATTCCTACTATAGCCGGGGAAGTCTATTTCGAGGATTCTTATGAGGATAATTGTCTGGTTAATGCCATGTGTGTGGGAATAGTACAATCCGGTGATAAAGAGATTAGTCCGCTTTATGGCCCGATTATCAAAGGTGTGGCCAAAGGTACCGGTAATCCCATTTTTTATGTAGGGGCATCTACCGGGCGCGACGGCATACATGGCGCAACCTTTGCTTCAGTGGAACTTACCGAAGAAAGTACTGAGAGGAAGTCTTCAGTGCAGGTGGGTGATCCCTTTCAGGAAAAATTGTTGATTGAGGCTTGTCTGGAACTTTTAAAAACCGGATGTGTTGTGGGTTTGGGCGATATGGGAGCAGCCGGACTAACCAGTTCCCTAAGCGAAATGGCAACCAGAGGTGGTCATGGAGTGGAAATTGACGTAGCTCTTGTACCGCAAAGGGAAAAAAACATGACACCATATGAAATCATGTTATCCGAAAGTCAGGAAAGAATGGTTGTAGTAGTTGAAAAAGGCAAGGAAAAAATCGCTCAGGATATCTTTAAAAAATGGGATTTATATGCAGTGGAAATGGGCCATGTAACAGATGATAACAAATTTAGAGTTTTGAATAATAATGAAATAGCCGCGGAAATACCATCCACTGCTTTAACTGACGATGCACCGCTGTACCAGAGGGAAAGCAAGGAGCCGGAATATTTAAAACAAACCAGAGCTTTTGACATAAACAAAGTACCTGATATCCATCCTGAAAGAGCCCGGGAAGTACTTTTACAGCTTATGGGAACTCCCAATATAGCCTCAAAAAAGTGGGTTTATGAGCAATATGATTATATGGTGCAGACCAACACTGAAGTGTTGCCAGGATATGCAGACGCGGCTGTTCTAAATATAAAAGACATCAATAAAAAATTGGCTGTGAAAACAGACGGTAATGGACGTTACTGCTACCTTGATCCTTTTGAGGGTGGCAAGATTGCAGTTGCAGAATCGGCCCGTAACGTGGTTTGTACTGGCGCTGTACCGGCCGCACTCACCAATTGTCTGAATTTTGGTAATCCCGAAAAACCGGAATCGTTCTGGCAATTGAAAAAAGCTATTGAGGGTATGACCGAATGCTGTAAAACTCTGGTCATTCCGGTAATCAGCGGTAATGTTTCCTTATATAATGAGTCGGAAAAGGGCTCGATTTACCCTACGCCGGTCGTTGCTGTTGTCGGGGTTTTGGGCAAAAACAGTAAGCCGGTTACAATGTCTTTTAAAGATAAGGGTGATATTATTTATCTGGCCGGAGATACTTCTAATGAAATTTGCGGTTCCGAATATTTAAAAACTGTCCATAAGACAATTTCCGGGATTCCGCCGCATCTCGATGTAAACAAAGAAAAACAATTACAACAGAAAACACTGGAAGCTATTTCAAAGAATTTAATTCATTCGGCTCATGATCTAGCCGACGGAGGTTTGGCAGTGGCCCTTGCCGAATGTATGCTTGAACATAAAAAGGGAGCCGTAGTAGAACTGTCCCGCAGTAAGGGGTTGAGAATAGACAGCTTGTTATTTGGAGAATCTCAGAGTAGAATAATATTTTCTGTTGAACCGAAAAATACTGCGCAGTTTGAGAAAGTTTTTGAAAACTTTTTATTAACGAAGATCGGTAAAGTTACTGCTGAATATGAACTTTCGATCCAGGTAGAAAAAGAGAAGATTATAGAACT
>JAQURL010000060.1 GCA_028715625.1 Candidatus Margulisiibacteriota bacterium
CGATGATCATTTTTTGGCCCTGATTAATAAAGAGATGAAAAAAATCTTTATTCCTAAAGATTTTTTCGTACAGCTGTCAACCGATAAAAAATTAACAACTCTTCCCAAAAAATATTTAAAAAAATACATATACCAACCTTCCACCGGCACTTTAAGTTTTAGCGGAAAAATGACCAACGAGGAAAAAACGTTATTAAAAAAAATTTTCACTTCCGATACCGACAAAAGAATGCTTAATCAGGTTATGCAGGAATCGCTTGATGATTTTGAAGAAGACATCTGGAAAAAATTACTGCTGTTTGTTAAAAGCATAAAATTTACGAATTACCTGAGCAGCAAAAGGCCCCTGGGTGAAATCCGTTATCATTTGAGCACAGATTTTTTTAAAGAATTTGCCAGAAGCCGCAATATTGATGACTTTACCGGTGTAGCCTATGACTTTGATAAATGGGACAAAATAAATTTTAAATTTTATTTTCATAAAAAAAGGATAAATCTGTTAACGACCAACATAGCCATAGCTGATAAGGCTTTGGAAAAATTTTACGATGAAAATAAAGTTATCCATGAAAAAATCATTAAAAAACACGCCGAGTCCCTATTTCCTAACGCCAAGGAATTTACAAGCCTGGACTATGATCTTTTCAGTAAAATTATTTATACGGATGAGGTTGGTAACGAACATATTTTGAATGAACTCGGCGATACCAGAAATATCCGACAGATCGTTATTTCTTTTTTTGAAAAAGCTGACAAATTTTTTCAGTTGTATGAGTTTTCCGATATTAAAGGAATTAATCCGGATAAAGCCATAAAAATTTTCGAACATCTGCGCAGGAATAAATTTATCTCCTGGGAGCAGGCACTGAACCTTGAACTTATCAGAAACAGCAATGCAGCAGACCTGGACCTGCCACCTGAATTGAAAACCTATGAAACAGTAATTTTAAAAAGATTAAAGTACCTTGCCGATAATGACAACACGAAACTACGAGAAATCCTGCGTAACGAGGGGGTAGACCCCAAACATATCCGGGATATTAATATTGAGTTTCTGGGAGAAGGAGACAATAAGGTTGTCTATAAGGTAACCTGCACTCTGGGAAAAAACACCAAGGTATTTACAACAGCTATCAACAGGAGACCTTTTAAACTTAAACCCAATGGAGACATAAATATCAAAGCCAATAATACTTATGAAGAATTTGAGCAAATGCTCAGGTTCGGGGTACCCAAAAAACTGGGCATCCATATGGACAGTCCTTTACCTCAGGGGTTTTATTTTACAACCTTTGATGAAGACGGCAGCCACTACGGTGTCTTTGCCAAAGCTTATGTTTACGGCCGTTATGAGTTTGATGATATGTTCCAGTTACTGGAAAATGATCCCCAAAAGGAAGAAAAACTTAAAAAACTGCATTTCCAGCTGGGGCAATATCTTGGCAGACTGCATAAGCGCACCAACTATTTTCCCTATGAAATAAAGCTAAGGAATTTTATAGTAAGAAGCAAACGAGACAGCAATGAACATATAATCGAACTTTGCGATATTCATCCCTTTGTTTATGACAACGAAGATATTTTTGAAGGTTTTTCCAATTATATTGAGCATTTCGGTGTGGCCTACGATGATGAATTTTTTGACGGACTTGTGGCCAACAGCATAGACCTGGCTGAGCTGCTTTTATATGAAGCCGAAAGAGATTCCGGCTGGACGGCCAATCATATAAAAGAACGTTTATGTTACTTTCTGGAAAAAAATTATGGCGGGAAAAAACCTAAGACCAGAAAAACTAAAGTCTGATCCGGGCAGCGTTTGCGTGGCCGTCGAGGCCCTCAAGTTCGGCTAACTTGTACGCGTCATAGCCGACATCGCGAAAATCTTTTTTGTCCAAAAAAATGAGGGAAGAGGCCTTTAAAAAATCCTTGGCGCTGAGAACTGAAGAAAATCTGGCGGTACCACCCGTGGGTAAAACATGATTGGGCCCAAGGTTATAATCGCCCAGCACTTCCGGAGAATATTCCCCCACAAAAATCGCGCCGGCGTTTTTTACTCCCTGTACAATTGTTTTATAAGCTTCGTGAAAAACCTCCAGATGCTCGGGAGCAATAAGGTTAATTAATTCAATTATTTTTTGATAATCTCTTTCCTGGACCACAAATATAGCGGAATTATTGGCAATGGATTGATTGATAATGTCTTTACGTAATAAGGGATAGCATTGCTTTTCTATTTCCTGACGAACTTTATTGGCTAAATCGTTGGAATCGGTAATGAAAATTGCCGAAGCCAGAGGATCATGCTCGGCCTGGGCCAGCATATCAGCAGCTATATAGCGCGGATTACTTAATGAGTCTCCTACAATACAGATATCGCTGGGGCCGGCAAGTTTATCGATACCGGTAACACCGAATACTTCTTTTTTGGCCAAAGTGACAAAAATATTCCCCGGGCCGACAATTTTATCTACGGGATCAAGGTCTTCGGTTCCGAATGCAAGCGCGGCAATGGCCTGAGCACCACCCATCCTGTAAATCTCGGTAATGCCCAGTTCCTTAGCGGCAGCCAGAACGAGATCATTTACTTTGCCGTCTTTCCCTGCGGGTGTAGCCATAACAATCTGTTCAACTCCCGCTACCTGAGCAGGAATGACATTCATCAGCACAGTTGAAGGGTAACTGGCCGTGCCTCCGGGAACATAAACGCCTACCCGTTCCAATGATGATACTCTCATACCCAGACTGGAATTGTTGGAAATACTTATAGACCAGCTTTTATCCATAAACTGTTCATGATACGCGCGTATATTTTTTATAGCTCTTTTTAAAATGCCGAGAATTTCCTGATCTATGCGGCTGTATGCCAATTCCAATTCAGTGGAGGTTACTACGAGATCCAAAAAAATTGAGGCCGGATATTCAAATTCTTTGATATATTTTAACAGGGCACGATTGCCATTTTCTTTAACATCTTTAACGATATCGCGGACTCTTTGTTCCTCAGGCCTGTTGAAAAAAGATGTCTTGTTATGGATATCTTTGATTTTTTCTTCAAAATCACTTAAAAATATTTTAATCAATGAAGTCTGGCCTCCCTATTAATTGTCCGCAGATTTTCGATAAAACCCGGATAAGAAGTGCTGATACAATCCACGTCTATTATACTACTAGTTCCTGTGAGAACAGAAGACATAATCGCACAACTCATGGCTATGCGATGATCTTTATGAGAATCGCAGGTAGCGGGCTTTAATTTGCATTGCCCTGTAATAATCAACCCGTCTTCAAGTTCTTCCACCTCCACGCCGAAATTCCTTAAAAACTCGATAGTGGTTTTGATTCTGTCACTTTCCTTTACCCTGAGTTCAGCCGCGTTCCTGATAACAGTTTTGCCCTGAGCAAAGGCAGCGGCAACAGCAATGATCGGTATTTCATCTATCAGCGTGGGGACAATGTCACCTTCTATTTTTATCGCCTGAAGCTTACTGCTCTTAACTTCAATATCACCTATAGGCTCTCCTTCTTTCTGACTTTCATTAGAAATAATCAAATCAGCGCCCATTTGTTTTAACACACTTAGAATACCTGTTCGTGTAGGATTTAATCCTACATTAGGTAAAATTATTCTGGCATTTTTGGCGATCAAACCCAGTACCATCCAGAACGCCGCTGAAGAAATATCGGCAGGCACCTGTATACTCCCCGGAGAAACCAGCACCCTTGCCGGATGAAGCAAAACAGACCTCCCGGCCCTGACAATGTTTACTCCGAAATGAGCCAGCGTTCTTTCGGTATGGTCCCTGGAAAAACCCGGATCAATTACTTCGGTTACACCTTTAGCGTAAAGACCTGCTAAAAGAACAGCACTTTTCACCTGAGCAGAAGATACCGGCATTTCATATTTTATAGCTGAAAGTCCTTTACCCGGGACAACTTTCAACGGCGCGGTTATCTTTTCCTGATTTAAAGCGCTTACCCACTGCTTGTTTTTATCCTGCGAATAAAAAACAGCCCCCATTTGCGTTAAAGGAAGCACAACCCTTTTCATAGGCCTGGTACGAATTGACTCATCTCCGGTTATAACGCTGCTAAAATTTTGTCCGGCCAGCACTCCCAGTATCAAGCGGATACCTGTGCCGGAATTGCCGCTGTTCAGAACAACATCAGTTTTTTTCAGGCCATACAGTCCGACACCAGTTACTATAACAGTACTACTTTTTCGACTTATAGGCACGCCCAACTGTCTGAAAATTTTCAGAGTATTTAGCGTGTCTTCCGCTGTCAAAAAATTATTAATTATCGTGGTCCCTTGGGCCAAAGCGGAAAAAATAATAGCCCTGTGTGAAATGGATTTATCTGCCGGCACAGAAATAGTTGTGTTTATTGGTAATGACTGGCCTTTTACTTCCAGGCTATGCATATTATTCGATGAGACTTTTAATAAACGGATAGTTCAGACTGTAAAACACATTGTTCGCTATAAGATGCGCAGTAGATTTAAAAATTGTCCTTACTTCTTTGAGTTTATTTTCCACTAAAGTTTTTCCGCTGGCCGTAAGGTCTACAATCACATCGCTAAGGCCGGTAACCGCAGCCAGTTCCACAGAACCGTAAAGTTTGATAATATCCGCTTTCACACCGATTTCATTAAAATATTCTTTGGTACAATTTACAAATTTTGTAGCTACCTTTATGCCGTGATTAAATTCATCAAAGTTCTTGCGCGCGTCTGTAGCTATAACCATGCGACAATGACCGATATCCAGATCTTTCAGGGTGATAACTTTCGGTTTGTTTTCCTTTAAAATATCCAGACCGGTTATGCCGATATCTACAGAACCGTGCTCAACATATGAGGGCACATCCAGCGGCCGCAGGATCATAAAACGATATTTGCCTGTTTTATCAAAAAATATCAGTTGTCTGTCTGAATAAGCATTAACCTTGATGCCTTTATCTTTAAAAAACTTTAAGCCGTCATCCAGAAGATAACCCTTGGCCAGGCCAATAGTGATAACATTTTTATTGGTCATTATTTATCCTTTAAAGCCAGATTAAGTTTTTCAAACTCAATGGCAAACCCGATAGCCGGAATATCCCAGCCGTATTTTTTCAACAGGTTGTCATATCGGCCGCCGGTACCGATTATATAACCCACATCCTTGATAAGAATATTAAAAATCATACCTGTGTAATAAGACATTTCCTCAACGAGACCCAGATTATACTGAATATATTTATTATATTTTTTGTTTGTCTTTTCCCATTCGGCTGCAAACTCGGAAAGTTTTGATTTTTTAGCCAATATATCTGCGCCCCCGATCAGAGGCAGTTTTTTAAGTTTGTGGTAATCGCCATTTATAAGAGCCTGAATTTCTTTTTCCGTTTTATTTTTTGTGTTTTCTATATGCCCGATATCTATTACAAAATCTTTGATATTTATTTTAAGCAATGTTTCAATAAGGACCTTGATGATTTCCACGTCAGATTCGAGACTACTGTTACCCAGATATTCCAGCCCCATCTGCAAAAATTCCTGTTTTCGCAGGATATGATTTTTCCGGAAAACATTTTCTGTGTAGTACAGCTTCAATGGCAGGGCCAGCTGATCTTTTCTGGAACCTACAAGACGGGCTACGGGAGACGTCATTTCCGGACGCAGGCTCATAAGCACTCCCTGCTCGTTAAAAAAACGAATGGAACTTTCTTTCAGATAACCTCCCCAGCCTCTGGACAATTCTTTATAGGGTTCAAAGGTAGGGGTGGTTACACGTACGAATCCGTGCTGTTCAAAACTGGCAGTAATTTTCTGCAACACAGACCGTCTTGCAGAAAGTTGCTCCGGTAATATTTCATTTATTCCATGTAACATATAACTTCATCCCTGCCTCACAGCCATATTACTAAGTTTATAAGATTACGGACATTTTGTCATGCTGAGCTTGACGAAGCATGGCAAACTTAATAGAAAATAAACACCGGTCATCCTTCGTCAGGCTCAGGATGACATTTGCGACTCCTAATACGGATGATCCCCGGGATAAACAATAATCCCGCTATCCGTTATCCTCATTCTGTGTATATCGGTACTGTGACTTGTACCTCTCATTTTACGTATTTCCAGGCCCCGGTAGGTGTGGCTTATATACATCATAATCAGCCCATGACCTAAAAAATCTTCTACTCCAAACCTTGTAAGACCAATATCACCTGATGGTTTCTCGGTAATAATAAGTGTAGTACAACCCATTTTTTTTATCTCATGCAGCATGAAAAAAATATCTTTTCTTAAATGATTGTAATCTTTATAGGCCAGGCCTATTGCCGTTAGCGAATCCAGCACCAGACGTGTAAATTTGTTTTCCTTGATCTCTTTAACTATAAGGGACAGCATATTAAATACATTTTCCTCATAATCTGATTTGAGCATAGGCAGATACATATATTTCACAATACCGTCCTGCAACATAATATCTTTTTTCCATTCAAAACGACTCAAGTCATCCAGAATATCCTCCACTGGTTCTTCAAATGAAACATATAAACCTTTTTCGGAAAACTTGAAAGCGCCGTTAAAAATAAACTGGCTGGAAAGAATGGTTTTTCCGGATCCCGCAGATCCGGAAATAAAATAATTACGGCCCTTGGGCAGACCTCCCTCAATAAGAGCATCCAATCCGCTAATCCCTGTTGAAGTACGCTCAGTCATGGATTTTAACCTTTATCCAGTCACGATCATAATCGATCCATTTCATGCTAGCTACACGCAAATAATATTCTCTGTCTACCTGTTTGGTTTCTATAACGCCGTCCATAATATATTTGATATTGTTAAGAATATGATCGCCAACCGTTCCTTCCTCCAGCACAAATAGAGTGTTGACCATACCGAAAGCCAGCGATGTTCTGGCCAGTTGTGATAAAAAACGCTGAACAATGGACAGATCAAAATTGATAAGCAGAGAGGAAATAGAATCTATCACACGCCTGCCGCCCAGTTTGCTTTGTATGGACTGTCCCAGGTTCTGCCCGGCATCTGCGATTACCATGGATAACTGGTTAAGGTCCAGAATACCGTTAATGGAATATTTTTCTTTTTTCATGCTGGCACCGGAAGACCAGGAGTATGCATCCACGATACTGAACAAATTAAGCTCTTCAAACTCTTCAATTTTTTTATTGACCATTTCATCAAGTTTTTTTCTGATCATTTGCGGAGAGTCATCCAGAGTAATATAAATATTACGTTCCTTGTTCATTATCCCTCTGGAAATAAATTTACGGGCAATAGATGATTTGCCTGAACCTATGGGTCCGATTAGCAATATATTAGAACCCTTGGGAAAGCCCCCCTTTAAAATATTATTCAGTTCCAGTACGCCGGTATCGATATGTTCCATATCCGGGACTTCAACACTCTTTTTTTCAGCCGCGACAGAATGGGCCGCGGCTTCCTTTTGTCCCTTGCTTCTTAATAGCAGGGTTTGCACTCTGCTTCTCAGTTCTTCAAGGTTAAAGGGTTTGGTAATATAGTCATCCGCACCACCTTCGAAACCGGTTATTTTATTAAATTCATCACCAATAGCCGAAAGGATAATAATAGGTACATTGGTAAAATTTTTATTGGCCCGCAGAGTTTTACATACTTCAAATCCGTCTTTTTCCGGCATTACGATATCTGTTATGATCAGGTCGGGTTTATCTTTCAGGGCTCTCTCTATGGCCTGCGTTCCGTTTTTGGCCATTATGGTTTCATAGCCTGCGTCCTCCAGCATGATACTGGTTAACATCAATATATTGGGTTCATCATCTGCAATTAATATTTTTTCTGCCATTTTTATTCTGTGAGCACCAAACCTCTATCGGGTATTATATCAAATATATATTCTTTATTGATATAAAAAGTATTTTGCATTTTTTTTATGAGCAGGGTCCGCTTGTAAACATCTTCTTTTTTGCTGGAAAACATATGGATGACATTGGTGGCGGCCTGGTCGTATAAATGATTCTGTTGCTCGTTCTCAGTGTGAATTAACACCGAGGTGACCTGTAAGGACGGATTTTCCAGAAAATTAATTAGTTCGCTTACATACCTGTTGCAAAAAGCTTTAAAATTAAGTAGCTCATATGGAATTACGGGATCAAAAACCAGTCTTCTGATTTCATTGTTGATAATTATTTTTTCCAGTTCCTGGAAAAAATTGTTCAGAATTGTTGTCTTTAAATCTTCTTCGTTCACATTGGCAAAATAATCCTTGATATCAACAATAAATAAACGGTTCTGTTCCAGGGCCCAATCCAGATCCCAACCAAGACAGTGTGTGTCTGTAAGTATTTGTTGTGGAGTACTTTTGGATGTGATGTAAGCCACGTGCTCATCTGTGAACAGGCCCTTGCGGATATAATTGAGACCGAATATAGTTTTACCGCTACCTGACTCTCCCAGGATCAAAGTTACTTTATGTTTCGGAATACCTTGCTGGACAAGGGCATCAAACCATTCAATACCCGTTGCGACTCTTTCAATCATTATAAAATAAATTTTACAATAGATAAGCCCAATCATCAATGCAAGGGTTATTTATATTTACTTTTAGATGAACGCGGATTAGACTTATTATTAGTTAGGGCTCGAAATGACACTAAGAATTTAATATGCCTAAGAAAGTAAAATCATTAACTTATAAAAATACTGAAATTAACATCTGGGAAACAGGAAATATCAGCTTTCTGACTACTGAGACCCTTGAACCGTCCGGGGTCGAAGAATTTCTGCTGGATAACAGCATAAATTTTTCGTCCAACCTTAAGGACTTCATTTATACAATGAACCAGCAAATATCCGGCAAAATCAAACAGCATTTTATTTTTGTAATCGAGCATATTCCCAACAGCTTCATTGAATATTTATCCAATAACGCTTTGATCAGGGTATATAAAGATGAGATGAAGGTGGAAATATCGCTGTCCCCGGAAGCCGGTTTCGACGACATCATGAAGGATTTAAAAGAACTCGGTATTGTCTATGGTATTCAAACCGATTTGATCAAATTACAAATAAACAGGCAGAGCACTGATTTTTTTATCGCGGCTTTGGGCCAAAACTCCTGCACGCCCAAACCCAGGCTTTATGAATACAATTATCTTACCGAAAGGCCCATACCTATAAACGTCAAACAAAAAGACAAAATATCTTTTCTGGATTTTACGGTGGAAAATATCGTTTCCAAAAATACCGAGCTGGTCAGTTTTTCCGACTCAGTACCGGGAATAAACGGCTTAACTATTACCGGATTGATTATCCCGGCCAAAAATCTTTCTGATTCTGATGTAATGATGGGGGAAAATGTTTATGAAAAGAATAATAAATTTTATTCCTCAATCGACGGAATGGTTATCTTTGATGACAAGCTGGTTTCTGTTACCCCAACCCTGATAATCAACAAACCTGTACTGAGAAAACAAATAGAATTTAACGGAACTATCATTATTCGCAGCAAAGTAACTAACAGTTCCATAAAAGCATCTAAGGATATTATTATTCACGGTGATGTAATCGACAGTAATATTTCCAATCTGGGGTTCATGTATTTTCTATCCGGCATAACAGGCAAGCAGTCCAAGGCCAGCGCCTATTATGATGTGTTTTGCCCTTATGTGCACAGTGGGGCAATTACCTCTACCAAAGGTAATATTTACATCCCTTATGAAGCTTTCAATGCCCGCATCAAAGCTACCGGTTCAATAGTGATCGAAAGGAAAATCTCCGGCGGCTCGGCCGAATCGTCCACCTGTATAAAGGTACACACTGCCGGCGGGGAAAAAATGAGCACGAAAACAATATTACGGTTATACACCCAGGATGAGGATGCAATGGAATATGAGGCAAAAACTCAGTTATTACGTGAAATGGAGAATCAGTTGAGAAATTTAAAATATAACAAGAAAAAACATGAACTGCAAAATATTCATTTGAAGTCAAAAATTAAAACTGATCCGATTTATATAAAAATGACCAAAATGGAATTTCAGCTTCAGGACAGGATCCAAAAAATGAAAAACGCCATAACCAGTCTGAAACGTATACTTAAGGAAAAAAGGAATATAATCCTCATATTCGGAACAATCTGGGGCGGTGTTCAGATCAATATTAATGACAAGGAACTGACCATTAAAGATGATGAAAACTATCCATCTATCTTTTCTCTTGGAAATTTCGGTATTTTGAGGAAAAAATATGCTTAAAAAATTATACTTCGCCTTACTTTGTCTAACTTTAATTGTTGTTGTGACAGGCTGCGCGAATTACTATTTAAAACCCACAGGAGCAACCAAAATAGAAAACAAAGGAATTATTTATGAGATAATTCCCTATACCGCGCAGATTCATCAGCAATATAATATGGACCCGTTATTTGCCGAACTTGATTACAATACAACCTTTCTTATTCATATCACCAACCTTAATAATTATCCTGTTACCACAACCCTGGCCAATGCTTTCATTTTTCAGGACAATACTCAACTGCAATATTCAATGATTCGAGACCCGTTTATCTATTTTAAAGATTCACTGAAAAAAAACCCGTATTCAGACCTGCCCTACACAGACTTGCGCAATCAGGAACTGGAAGTGCAAAGACTTGCAGATCAGAATGTAACCACTGATAACGCCACGTATCTGAAAACAAACCTGGCGGACCTGAAATACAAAATTTATACAATGGAACAAAACCAGTTATTTCAGGAAGAATTAAGCCGGAGAGAAAAAAATATAAAAGCGAAACTGGAACAATACGGTTTTAAAGATCAGATCATTTACGCTCAGGGGAATTATTTGGGATTATTGATTTTTCCACCTGTTTCCCGGGAAAAGCTGAACAACTCTACTTTGTTTTACACTCTGCCGGACAAACAGGTGATTTCGGTTTCATTTACTTTACAAAACAATTAATTTAAACTTACATTGATTAAAACTGCAACACTGCCAAAATCCATCATATATTCGATTTTTTGAAGTTTTTCTTCTCCTTCTGGTGTGAGCTGATTTACTTTCTCGATCAAAGTTCGCAGTTCTTTCTCATCCATGATTAAAACTTCCCCCTTTCGAACTTATTATTATTATTCCCTGAAAAACACATTTTAAACATCCATTTTTTCCCATTGGTTCCCTGTTTTCAAACATTTATGTATTTAGTTATGCCCTGAATTTCTTGCTTTAAACCTTTTTATATACCTAAAAAAATTGATGGATTGGGATTTATGCCTAATCCAGCCCTTGCAGCTTCATTTAGAGGCTATCGGAGACAGAGACCGGACAGCCCCCTCAGCAAGTGGGAAAAGAATATTGGATATATCTAACAAATAGAATTAAGATCGGGACGACATCGTTCTGCAGGATAATTATTTAAAACAAATGATTGCTTATAACATTTTTCGAAGAAGTCAGTATACTTGCTTTTAAGCCCGGATTTTGTTTTTCCAGTTTGGCCAGCAGTTTTTTGGTAGCTTTTCTTTGCATTTCCCCTTTTACATTCTCCCGACAGTTGCAGGTAACTATAGGAAAATGCTGTTCCCTGCTAAATCTTAAGATGTCTTCCTCCCGGCAATAAAGCATAGGACGGATAAGCTCGTTAATTCCATTACCTGCTTTGATGTAGGCAGGCATGCCCTTAACCCGGCCATGATAGAGAATATTCATCATGAATGTTTCCAAAAAATCGTCCAGATGATGACCCAGGGCAACTTTATTGTATCCTATATCCTGAGCGGCTTTATAAAGATAAGCCCGGCGCAGTCTGGCGCAAAATGAGCATTTGCTGGTATTTACGGTTAACTTGGAACGGATCAGTTGTTCAATATTATTTTCAATAATGTAATAATCTATCCCCATCTTTTTCATGCCCTGAACAAGAATTTCTTTTTGTTTGGGAGTATAATAAACATCCAGAGTAGCAACAGCCAGATCAAAAACTACCGGTGCTTTCTCCTGAAAAAGCTTCAAAAAATAAACCAGGGTCCAGCTGTCCTTGCCACCTGATAACCCCACCATTATTTTATCGCCTTCCTTAATCAGGTTTTTTTCAATAATCAATTCACCTATATGATGGTTCAGACGTTTTTCAACTTTAGACATTTTAAGCATTTAAACGGATTATATGCTTTCTGAATTTTTAATGCAAATCATCGCGCATCAAAACTTTCAAGTCTGATCATGAGCTTTAACTGTCTGATAAAAAGAGCTAGCGGATAATCAACAGCAAGACTGTTGAGAAGCTCTGCTTTTTGATCACTGGAAAGATTGTTGAATTTATTTTTACCGGCACTGACAAAATCCGCGATTATCTTCTTTGTTTCCGGCTGCAAAACAACGTTCCTGGATAAAAAATTGAACTCCTGTACCTTGATAATTTCCATCAGGTCCTGAGCCGCCAAAAATAACGGATGATATTCCCTGCTTTTTTTATTTTTATTTATCGGAATAAAAATCGTGGCAAAAAACAGAGCAAAAAAATATAAAGGATCGCCCTCGAAACGTTTTAAGTTAAACTCCTTTTCAAATTGCGTGAATAATTCCTTAAAAGCAGCTTTTCTGGCCCTTTGCAAAGGCACACAGCTTTTTATTTTTTCCTGCACAAGTTTATTGTGCCTGGCAACAAACTCAGCCAGGATTTCATTATCATTACTTTTATTAACCAGATATACAACATATTCATTATTTTTTTGCTCCAGCTTGTCCAGCAAATCATAAAAGGCGCCGTCATCAACCTCTTCCAGTTTTTTTAACATTTCACTGCAATAACTATTGATCTGCGCCGCGCAAAAAATAAAAAGCCTGTACTCAGGTTCTTTAGCCCAGTGAGACATACCTATTTTGGCTGTAACAGATATAATGTCTTTTAACAACTCTTCGTAAGCGGTTATCCTGCCCGCTCGGTTTAATTTCTGAAAAAATTCAACAATATCCCAGGCCCAGTCGGACATCTGGCTCGCATTGCGTTTGGAAATATCATTTAACTGTTTTACGCGTTTTTCATCCAGCGTCATTTGTATACGTTTAGCCTCAACAAGCCGCAAATCTATAAAATTCTCAGCATTAACAAGTATCTTTTTGGCACGATCTGAAAAGCCCAATTTCAGAAGTTCATGGACCATAAAAAATTCTACCGAAAGAATCTGCTTTAGGGTCAACGGTGACCTGGCAGTAATTGCCTGCATTTTTTTTAATGTTTTCCCGTAAGCTGTATTCTTATAAGAACCTTGCACAATATGATGCTTCAAAAATTTTATTCTGTGCTTGAGAAAAGCCATATTAAAAAGTTCTTCCTTAAGTTCACTTTTTATAGCGTCGTTTGTTGATCGCTGTAATTTGCGGAACAGATCGAAACTGCTGTGCCTGCGCTCGCCGAAATAAAAAATGCTTCCTTTTTTAATATAAAATTTCTGAAATAACCTGTAATATGTTTTCTCTCCGGGCTCAGGTTCTTTGATCCTGCTTATTTGTGTTTGATTCCCGTTTTTATCTTCCATTATTGCTTTTTGTTCTTTCACTATATAGTTCAATACCGCGGAAAGTTTATCAATACTATCTGTAATCCGCGAATTGATGTTTGTCTGCCGGCCAATAATCAGGAATGTTTGTTTCAGATTTTCCAGAACGCGGTTTATTTCTTTTTTGTCTCCACTGATATATCCGGCTGATTCGCGCAGTCGACTTATATTCGCACCGGCTTTAAGTAATAATTCATTTATAGCCTTATTAACTACAGCTGCCTTCATTAATAATTTTTGTTCTCTGTAGGATTTGCTCCTGCTTGTGTCGATTTTATTTCTAATATCCTGCAATTTATGGAACGAAATATAAAGTTTTGCCGTATCCTGAAATACAGAAAGATACATATCGTTAAGCAGGGCCGCTTCTTTCACAATTGGCGAAGATTTTTTAGCAGAAATTACTTTTTTATTCATATTATTTTCTCGAAATTAAAATTCTGAGAATTTATCGTATACAAAAAATTTAAATTTCAAAATCCGGTTAATCTGATCAAATCTGCAACTTTTTACGTTTTTTTCGATATATTAATATAAACTTTTTGGGGGATATTGCACAAAAAAATAAAATCATTGCTGATAACAATTTTCCTGAAATTGACAATTTCCTTATAGAATTAACTGATCTAATTGCGGAATAATAACAATCCTTTTATTGATTTCGACGTTGATAATTTCGCAGATGAAATGCTGAATATGAAAGACAAAACAGGGAAAACGGCACTGGATCATGCGCGTAATTAATGATGAGATCAAAGAATTACTGCTTGCTTATATGCGAAAAAAAACAAAAAAGTCTCAGTACAATAATCGATTTTCTTCCATGAAAATTTTCTGAAACTATTGTCAGCTGTATTCGATATATATTCAGCATGAGCCTGAACACTAAAATAATCGCGGACTGTGCAAATCCGACAATTTCCGACTATTTACGCGGGAAACTCAAACTTTTTGAGCAGGGTATAAATATTTTCGCCGGGAAGGACGCGCTTACGGTGATTTCCGAACTGGTAAAAATCAAGTCCGGCATCAACCTTATGAAACTTTTCGGAAATATTGAGACTAATGTACAAGGTGTTGATTTAGCTGTTCTGGTAAGTGACACCAAACCTGACATACAGACATTGACTCGTCTCGGAGACATTAAGGCTACAAGTTTGATATCTATTTACTCCTGTCTGGCCAATCTTAAAGAAGACAATAAAAAAGCAGCGGTAACCAACCTCTCCAGGGATTTTTCGCGACTCGGGTTCAAACATCCGCAAAAATCAGGCTATCTCGGCAAGGAAATCATCGAAGCCGCTGCCGGCAATCAAATTTATAAACTGCAACATTATATCGCACAGGGCGCGGACATTAACTCCATTAATAATAACGGCATTACTCCTTTGATGTGCGCGGCGGAGAAAGGTTTTACAGAAGCTGTGCTAGAACTACTGGCTGTTCCCGGTCTGGATATAAACGCCAGGGACCGCCACGGTGAAACAGCCCTGATGAAAGCGTGCCGCAATGGCTATTCGGATGTTGTTTGCGAATTACTAAAATTAAAAGAAAAAATCGAAGTAAACGCCCAGGATGCCAAAAAAAATACCGCGCTGATTTATGCAGCCAAAGCCGGCTTTTTAAAAATCGTCAAAGAGTTATTGAGTCATAAAGACATTAAGGTAAACCTGCAAAATAATTACGGAGAAAGAGATAAAGTAAAGGACACAGCACTGCATAAAGCTATAATTCTGGGACATCCCGGAATACTTGAGATTTTAATAAATCGCAATGATATTGATCTGACCATTAAAAACGGGGAAGGACATAACATTTTAAATCTGGCCTGTATATATGGACGCTATGATCTTGTAAAAAGAATTCTGGAATTAACAAATTTCAGGATTAATGAACCGGACAATGACGGCGACACCCCGCTTATCAATGCAGCGGCAAGAGGTTTGGCGGGTATTGTAAAAATGCTTTTACAAGTAAAAGGGATCAAGATTAACTATCAAAATAAGGATAAAATGACGGCTTTCATGTATACAGCAAAAAAAGGGCTTCCTTTAACTATGAATGAACTACTCAAATATAAAAACAATTTGGAGATCAATCTAAAAAATAATCGGGGTGATACTGCTTTAATCCAGGCCATATGCAATTTAAAAGAACATAGCGAATTCAAAGTAATTCAGACTATGCTTGATCTTGAAGGAATCGATATAAACGCAAAAAATGAGGATGACTACACCGCTCTGATCTGGGCCTGTTATTACCAACATAAAGACGTGATACATAAACTGCTTCAAAAAGAAGAGATTGATGTAAACGCGCTCAATAAAGACAAAAAATCCGCTTTATACTATGCCTTCTGGAAAGATGACC
>JAQURL010000061.1 GCA_028715625.1 Candidatus Margulisiibacteriota bacterium
GCAGTATTGGGTATCAGCGGACAAAAAGACGGGCTCAGCCTGGAAAACAGCAAGTGGCTGGTGGATACCAGCCTGCAGAAAATAAGTTATTCTATGACCTTTGCCGACTGGGGAGTGAATCTCGGATTTATGCGGCTGGCAGATGATTCCGGTTTTAATTGGACTTCAGCTACAGGTACTTCCAACGGCACAGCTTACTATAGTGAAAATATGGCAATGCTTGCTCTGGGGCGAGAAGCTTTTGGCCTTTACTGGGGAGCTGTCTATAAAAATTTTTCCAAGACTGCGGTTGATGAAAAATCATTTGGGAATGCCGATATAGGAATTCTTTACGACAGCCGGTCTTTCTGGAAATTTGGCGCAAAATGCAATAATATTTTAGCAGCTAGTGAAAAAAACGATAAAACGGTTTATTATGAAATAGGCATGGAATTTCGTTTAAGTCAGCTGTTTACTCAAATAGAAATGCTTGGCAACCTGAATAAATATCGTTTTTCCGCCGGTTATCAAAATGACTGGCTGCTCCTAAATAGCGGTCTTGACGAAGATAATAATTTTTCAGCCGGTATTCGGCTTAACATCTGGAGCCTGATACTGGAATACGCATTTAAAAATATGGATATAGGAAACGTCAGTCGTTTCGGACTGGTATTACAATTGTGAGTATGCAAAGGAATGCCATGAAACCTGTAAAGGAAATGGATAAAAATCAACGAAATTTTCTTTTACTATTATTGTTTTTCTTTTGTGTTTCTCTGGCCGGTTTATGGACTGCTTTTATTGTTTCCAACTTTGAAAAGCCGGACTATATCCGCAAACAGGAATTTTTTCAGAAGAACGCCACCAAAATTCTGGATAAGATGCTGGGGCATAATAATTATATAGTTAATATTTCTCTGCAGTATGCGGAGGTTCAAAAAAGAACTTATTCGGTTCAGTATGTTCCGAGAGACATTACCGAAAGATACCAGTATGCTTCCACCGAACAAAAAAAAGAGAATACCTCAGAAGACCGTGCGCAGCAGGAGCAGGCCGATAAAAGCCAGGAAGGGCGGGATGCTTTTATCAACAAAGCTTATCGCCTGGATAAACCGGAAGTAAAAACCGATAAACCTGTTGAAACTCCTGAAGTATTGGGTAATAAAAGTGATCCTTATGAAAAATTGCCAGGTCTGGCACCCCGCAACAGCAAGGGGCATATAGAGCAGTTGCCAGGGTTTCCCAAAGTAAATCCTTATAATATTGAAAATAAAGCCAAAGGCCAGAATTCTTCCGCCACGGTTGTGCCGGCCAAGCTGGATAGCAATGGTCAGCTGATAATGCCCCAGCAGGATACCAGTGAAAAAGAAGGCAGAGCAGCCGAAGGTTATAAAAACAAACTGAGTGATAACACAAAAAAGCAGAGCGACTTCGGTATTGAAAAAAATGACAACCGAATATATACCAAGCAGCTGATTAATGAAAGCAAGGAAACTGTAATTATCCCGGAAAGCAAGATTGAACGTTTGCATGTGAGTCTGGTGCTGAATAAAGATCGGCTCAAGGAACTTGATATAACCAAAGAAGAAATGGCCAGCTTCATACAGTCCGTAGTTGGTTACACACCGGAACGCGGGGATAAATTTTATATTATCTCTTATTCGTTCAAAGGATTGGGGTACACTCTTAAAAAAAATATCTCCCTTTTTTCTAATTTAGTTTATACTTACAGGTTGTTTTTTATCATAGTACTGGGTGTCCCCTTATTCTGTTATTTAATTTTTATTCTTACCCGCTATATTTTGAAATATCGCCGGGAGCAGCAGCGCAGACAGCACGAACTGGAAATACAACAGCTATTTAAACAGGAAAAGGATGTGCAAACCAAGGCGGATAAACAGCAGGAAGAAATCATCGGTCTGGCTAAAGCCAAACCCGAGGAATTTGCTAAAACCTTGATAGACTGGATAGAAAAAATGGAGCCGCAGGGTTCTGAATAAGGCAAAGAGGTATGACTGAGATTATGCAGGAAACAAAATCTAATCCTAATCTGGAGAAAGCGGCGGTCTTACTGCTGGCCATTGAGAATATGGCCCCGGGAATTACAATAAAAATAATCAATACACTTGGCGAAGAGAAGGCCAAGCCACTGTTGGAGCAAATTGCAAAAACCGGCAGGATCAATAATGAAAAGAGAGTGGAAGTAATTAACGATTTTTACAGTATTGCCCTGGATAAGCAATATGTGTTTGGCGGTTTGGATGTATCCAGCAAACTCTTAAAAGAATCCTTTGGTATTAATAAAGCTAATGAGTTTTTTAAGAACAAAAAAGACAAATTTCGCTTTCTGGAAGATGTGCCCTTATCAGAATTAAAAGAATTCCTGCTCAAGGAAACAGACCAGATGAAAATCTTTGTTTTTAATTATTTATCTCCCAGAAAAGCAGCGGAACTGCTGGAAGGAATGGATGATGAGAGTTTTGCTTTAAAAATCATGAACAATCTGGAGCTTCCCAATGCGGTATTGCTTTATGATTTTGAGGTAGAACTGGCCGCCCATTTCAATGCCCTGAGAGAACAAAGCACCCTTGGTGCCGGTGAATATCTGCAGAAACTGGCAGCGATAATGGAATTTTTACCGGAAAACAAGCGTGAACAGATTTTATCCAAATATACAGGGGTAAATGAAGAATTTGCTAATAAACTCAGAACGCTTATTTTTACCTTTGAGGATTTTAATGATATTAGTGATCAGGTTTTCCAGACTATCTTGTTCGAAATATCAGATTTCCGGCTGATTGCTTATTCCCGTTTAAATACTACTGCCGTTCTGGCGGAAAAAATTAACCGTTGTCTGACGGAGCGAACCCGTACCATTGTCGATTCCGAAAGTATAGGGTTGGAAAAGAAAATTTCAGCCGAACAAATTGAAGATGCCAAGAGGAAGATTGTAGGAATTGCCAGAAAATTGGAACAAAAAGGAGGGATCAAATTAACCCATGAACCAGAAAAATAAAAGTTTTTACAACAGTTATCCGGACCCGACAACTATTTTAGGCGTAATAGCGGGAATATTGGTTTTGCTTATGGCCATAGGCTTGGACAGGGGCTTGAAGTTTTTTATTCAGAAGGAAGCCATTGTGATAGTTTTCGGCGGAACGCTGGCTGCATCATTGGTCCATTTTCCCTTAACCCAGATTTTTAAAATGCTGGGCCGTCTTAAAGTAATTTTTTTAACCCGCAAGGCTGTGCCTGAAAGAGTTATTGATCAGCTTGTAGAAATATCTCAAACTATAAAAGCAGAAGGTAAAATGGCCATTGTTAAGGACCTGGATAATATCAGTGATCCTTTTCTAAAGCACGGAATACAGCTGATTGCTGATAAAGTTCCTACCGAACAGGTAAGCGAGTTGTTGCGAGATGAGATCCAGGCCACCATTAACCGCCATTATCTGGGACAGGTATATTTTGATGTAATGGCCAAGTATGCACCGGGCTTTGGACTTTTAGGCACTTTAATCGGACTTATAATGCTGCTGCAAAATTTAAAAGAGCCAGAAACCATAGGCCCCAATATGGGCATGGCCATGGTCGCTACCTTTTACGGAGTGCTGCTGGCCAATCTGGTTTTTACACCATTAGCCGGCCGACTGGAAATTTTAAGTGATGAGGAAGCTATGGTTAAGGAAATGATCCTGGTGGGCATCATTGCCATTTCCAGGGAAGACGCCCCTTTGATCGTAAAGGAAAAGATGCTTATATATTTGTCGAGAGCAGAACGAAAAAAATATGATAGAACGAAGAAGAAATAAAAGCAGTAAAGAAGTTTTGTTCCTGACTTCTTTCAGCGATATGGTATCGCTGCTTATGGCTTTTTTTATTCTGATGTTTTCTATGTCTACGTTGGATACGGTAAAATTTCAACAGCTTTCTGTATCTTTTTCCAATATTTTTAATTCCAAGATGAAAGAAGCCATGCTCCAGAAATATGAGGAAGAAGAACGGATTTTAAAAAAAATATATACCGAGCTGCAATATTATATTGAAAAAGAAAAGCTGCAGAACGATGTATCTGTTAAAATCGAGGAACATTCTATCGTTATGGACCTGGGTAGCAAGCTGCTTTTCCCGGTGGCTGAGGCCAAATTGAAAGAGGAAGCCAAACTAATTCTGGCTGAATTTGTCCAGTATTTCAGACAGGTAAAAAATGCCAATATTGTTGTTGAGGGTCACACGGATGATATCCCTATCAAGACATTAAATTTTGAGTCTAACTGGGAACTGTCCGCAGCAAGGGCTGCCAGCGTGGTACGTTTTTTGGCGGAGAATGGAATTAAAGAAGAGAATTGTTATATAATAGGTTATAACCAGTACCGCCCGCTGGTTGCCAATACAAGTGAGGAGACCAGGGCAAAAAATCGCCGGGTAAGAATAATTTTCAAGCCGGTTGTGGGGGATGTTAAGGACGACGGGAAAATAGACTTCAATGCCATCATGAATACAGATACCGGTACTCAGATACTGGACGTTACAAAAAGCGTCCAGGATTCGGTAAACAGCAGATAGGGAGACAAGGTTGGTAACAGATAAAAAAAATGAAACCCAGATAGAAGAAACAATAAAGCGCGTTGGTCTGCGGCTTAGCGATTTGATTTCCACCAAACTCAAAATTTTGTTCAACTGTAAGTTTGTTGAAAAAAAACTTGTGACTTATGAAACTATTCAGCAGCTGGATAGAAAATTTTATACATTTACACTGCTGCATAATAAGAAACAGCCCATTATGCAGATAATGGATACCAACATTATTTATATTCTGACCAATAGAATACTGGGCGGTGAAGGAATAGTGGAGGTTCGGCGGTTTAAGGAATTATTTACTTTTTCGGAAAATTATTTCGGCAGATTTTTTATCGACTGGATTATTGAGGCATTTGCCAATAACGGATTGGACCTGAGCCTGGATAAAATTGCCGACAGTCCCAAGTATTATCATTTGTACCTGCCGGAAGAAAAAATTATGCAGTTTGTTTTCGAGATCTATATAGGTCCGCAAAATATCGGTATGTATTATATTTGTTTTGATCCTGCGCTGGACCTGAAAAAAGAAAGCGTTGAACATAAGGAGCTCCCGGTTGAAACTAAAAATTAGCTTATTTTTTGTTCTGGTTTTTGCCGCGACGGCTGCGGCTCTTAATTATGGTGACGGCTTTATGTATCCACGGTTAAGCAAAAATCTCAAAGAATATTATGAGATTAATTTGAGCTATGCCTATTTTTCACAGAGCAATACTTATAAATTATTTGATTCGGCTCAGTTTTTGTACAATTTTACGGATGACCTCAGTTTTGCCTTGCAAAAAAAATATGTGTCAGACAAATTAACCATGGAATTGCAGTACCGATACCTGCTGGACGTTGATTGGGGCGAGATAGGCCTGGGCATCAGAAATCTGGGCATGAATTTTGCCGACACCAATTCTCCCTATCCCCAGGAGTACGCTATTTACGGGTTTGACTTCAATAATATCAAAATTAACCTGGGCCTGGAGAGGGTTATAAATAACGGTTCCGATCTTTTTGTTGTCTTTGGGGGAGCTGAAACTAAAATCATGGAAAATGTAAATCTCTATACGTTTTATGATTATGGTATTATTGGGGCGGGACTGGGGTTCCCCTGGTCAGACCAGATAAGGGTTAATGTTTCCGCATATGGGATGTCGCCGGGTGTTACCGTCGGTGATTACAAAGTACTGGAACTGGGATTTACACTTCTAAACTTCGGCAAAAGCGGAAAAGCAGTCGAACAAAATGTTTATGCCGGGAACAAACTGACCTCAGAGGCTTTGACCCGTCTGAAAAATCAGGAAAAACAGATAAATAATGTCACCGCCAAAATCAATGCTATGGAGTATTTGTATTCTGAACAATTTCAGAAAAAACTGGTAAACGAGATTGTTCAGCAGAAAATAGTTGAGCAGAACTTGCGCGAGGATCAGACGCTGCTGCTGAAAACCACACTTAAACATATTCAGAAAGGTCTGGAGTATTATTATCTTCACGATCTGGAAAAAGCTTACCAGGAATACAAAATGGCCAATTCTCTGTATCCCAATATGCCGGTTATTCATGAAAGTCTGGGTTCCATATATTACAAGCTTGGCCATTTTGACCAGGCCAAAGAGGAATGGTTGCTCACTTTGTCTCTAGAGCCGGAAAATCAGGAAGCCAGAACGCAATTGGAGAATTTGAAAAAGGAACACCCGGAATTGTTCCAGGTTGGAGAGAGTAAAAAGTGAGAAACAAAATTTTATTCATGATAATGCTTTTAACCATGATTTCCTATAGCGCTGTATTTAACAGAGTTAATACAGTTATCAATACTCCGGCGGCGCTCCCGGGCGTTATCGGACAGTTTGAACTGGGCCTGTCCTACGCGCCTTATTACTTGAGCGGAATCGCTTACTGGGAAGATGATTATTACCTGAATTACAGTCTGACGGATTTTTTGATGCTGGGTATTACCAGAATCAATGCCAATGATGTGGCCGGAAATATACAGTTGCTGCTGGCCAAAGATTTGTTCATGCCCAACCTGAACCTGGCTTTTGGTGTGGATAATATCATGGCCAAGGACAAAGCCTCTACATTCGATACGCTTAATGAAAAATATATCAACAATATGAGCGTTTATGCTGTGACTACCTATCGTATGGATCAATGGGAGCTAAGTGCGGGTCTTGGTGAGGGTCGTCTGGCAAATTTTTATAATCCTTACACACTGCTCCTGAGCAATTTATTTTATTCGGTTTCTTATTATTTTTCCAAAGCCGGAAAAAATACCGGCAGGATAAGTTTTGAATATGACAGCCGCGATTTTAATCTGGGCCTGGTCTTTCCTGTTACCGATCAGTTGACCTTTAAACTGGCACTTACGCAGTTGCCTTTCAGAAGTGGAAATAATCCTAATTACGGAGATATTCCTTTTGAAAATGTAACCATCGGCCTGGATTTTAAGATGAATTTTTTTACGTTTTACGGCGAAGAGTACAACCGGTTTTCCAATAAAATAAAGGATATTGATGAAAAAAGCGGTATTATCGGTGAAAAATATCAGGGTGCTCTGGCCAATGCCGGCAAAGCCGACAAAATTGTGCAGGACCTTACAGCCGATAAAGATAAACTGCATGCCCAGCTTACTACACTGATCAGGGAATTACAGAAAGAAAAGGATCAGCTGAAAAGCGAGGTCAATGCCTTGCGTGATGTCATTGAGGCTGAAGGTTTTAAAAACGTACAGACTCTCAAGGAAGACATTATGAAACACTATTATAGGGCCCTGCAGTACTATTATGATGAAAGATATTTTGACGCCATAGAAGAGCTGACCAAAGCCAAGATGCTGAACCCAAATATTCCGGAAATTTACACCCGTCTTGGTTCTATTTATTGGTCGCTGGGTTTGAAAGAAGAATCACTGGAGAATTGGAGGAAAGCTTATGAGCTGGACAAAGACAATGAAAGTTTGAATAATTTCTTAAAAACGAATAATATTGATCTAGGGAAAAAGGAGGAGAAAAAATGAAAAATGTAAAAAGGTTTTGTGCGTTATTAATTCTACTGGGCACAGTTTTCGCTGATGAGGTGCAGAGTGCCGGAGGAGTTGGCTTTGCCAGCATATCTCTGTCATTCAAAGACCTGCTTGTAAAGTGGGGCGTATCTTTAGGCTGGATAGTTGTAGCCTCAATAGGTTTTGCTTTTGGCGTGGGAGTATCTATAAAGGTATTTGATTTATTGACCAAGGATATCAACGAATGGGAAGAAGTAAAAAAAATGAACTGGGTAGTGGGTATGATTCTTACTGCTCTTATAGTGATGATCGGCCTCATTATCATTAAAATTTTATAAAGCAGGCAAAAATTATGTACAAAATAACGAGATTAATATTTTTTCTTTTTTTGATGACAGTGATCGCTTACCCCATTATGATCACAGATTCATTATCCAGGGGAAAGTTTTATCAGGTTAAATTTAAAATGACAGGGGAGAAAAGCACTTCCAGGTATGTAGGCCTTTATACTCAGAAAACTCTGGATGCCGACTTGTTTATCTATGACGAAAACGATAAGCTGCTGGGAAAATTTTCAGGAACAGCCGGCAAATATCCCAGTGAGTTTATGTTCCCCGGAAATGGTATATATTCGGCAAAAGTTGTTGCTTTTAGCGGTGACGGTCCTTTTTTAATGTTGATTTCGGATAGGGATGAGCTAAAAAAAATATTAAAGGATGTTAAATAACAAAAATCATTGAAAAATGGCCATAACCCCAGTAGAATTATCAGCATTGACCAATCAGAGGTCAGACTTGTCCAAGGTCGCGGGGGATGATTTTTTAAAAATACAGCAGCAGCAGTTGGCTAATATTACGGAACAACAGGCTGAGGACCATAAGTACGAAACCAAAGAAATCGACACCTCTGAAGACATTAATGTAGATCCGGAAATAAACAGGAACAGAAAAGAAGAAGCGCAGCGGGAAAAAAAGAAAAAGCAGGAAGAACTTCCAGATGAAATGGAAGAAGATATTAATGTAGAGTATGCGCCTTATCAGGATCCGGATGTGGGTAAAGCGCTGGATTGGAGTGGGTAAAATGAAATGTAATGTCGGTATAATACTTCTCTTAAGCTTTTTATTTGCGGCAGACCTTAATTTTTCAGCAAAAGATATAATGATGGGAGATAAAAAAGCCGGTGAAGTGTATTATAACGGACAGGTTATCATGCGCCTGATTTCTAAAGGGGAATATCAGTCCCCCTATGCGCGGGCTCAGATTATTGCCGCCAGGATGAATGAAAATGTAAAAAGTTTGAACGACCTGAAACGCATTACATTTACCTATCCTTTGGATATTTATACTGCGTCTATTGATAGAAAAAAATTGTTTGCGGTTTATGCTGATGAAGTTGCTTTGAATAATTCTACTCCCGAAGGATTGATGAGCGATTGGATGAATAATCTGAAAAAGGCGATGATACCTGAACAGCAAAAAGCCGCGGTTGCCAAAGAAGCAGTTGCCGGGAGTTCGACTGGATTAAAAAAGGTAGAAGTTAAAGATGCTCCTGTCAAGAAAGTTGAGGTTACCAAGGCTAAAGCTCAGGATACAAAAGTCTTGGAAATGAAAGAGCGCAGCGAAGATGCTGTGGAGAATATTTTAAAAGATAACACAACTTCCAATATCACAGGAAATGAGGAAAAAATATCGGTAACCGTTAAGCAGGCGGTTGAACCGGAAGCGGTTGTAAAAGAAAAAAGCGCTTCCAAAAAAGAAAAAAAGAAGTCGCAAAAAAGTAGTAATGGACCTGCTGTAAATTTAGGGATAATGCCCATTGTTTTCTTTCTTATCGATCTGGGGGTCAGTGTATTCCTGTTACTTCTGTATTTTCGCATGAAAAAGCAGATAGGAGATTTCAGTAAAATAGATAATACCGACAAACTGGAAGAACTGGAAAACTCCGTAAGCGTACTGATTAAAGAGTTGCAGGAAACTTCAGACAAAGTGACAGAAAAAACAAAAACAGCAATTAATGAACTGGAAAATAAAATAAAAGAAGTAAAAAGCACACCTGCTCCGGCTACTGCGCCTATTAAACCAGAACCTGTAAAAGTTTCCGAGCCTCCTAAAGTGGAAAAGCCTGCTCCGGCTATGCCAGAAGTTGAAGTAAAAGAAGCTCTGCCTGAACCGCCTAAAGAAGAACCAAAGATAGAAGAACCTAAAAATGAAGAGCCAAAGCAGGAAGCTTCCAAACCTGTTGCTGAGGATAAAACCATAGCCGAACAGCTGGCTGAAGAAATTGAAAAACAAAGTGTTGAAGAAGAACAAAACAAAGAGCCAGAAACCGAGGCCAAAAAAGTAAGTATAGAATTCCCGCCGGACATAGACCCGGATATAAAGGTTGAAATAGAAAATATAGTTGGCAATGAAGCCTTGAGCCGGAATGAAAAAGTGGTGCAACTAGCCTCAATAAATATATTTGAGGATGAGATTGCTAAATATCTGGGATTAGGTGTCGGAGAAGTTCAGCTTATTCTGCAGCTTAATAAATAAATTTATACCGCTACGCTGATCGAGCCGTCGATTCTGGAATCTTTGTGTTTTTCATCCTGGGTCATGTTCATAAGGCCCATATTGTCGTTATTCAGATTGTTTACGTTTATTGAACCGTTAAGCATGCCACCTACCATTTCCTGCATTTTTTTAATACGGTCAGCTTCACTTAATTGCATGCCGCCTTGCATCCCAACCATTTTTTCAAGTTTATCCAATAATTTTTCAGCTTCTCCGGCCATGTTGGAATTGAGTTCCTTCAGCATATCAATCTTTGCCCTTATTTCCGCTATATTACCGCTGGATTTAATCAGGTCTTTAAGCATTTTTAAAACATCTTCAAGAATTTTTTTTGCTTTTTCTTCTTTTTCCTGCAGGATCCTGTCAATTGATCGTGCGCCATCTATTTTCTCAGACATGTTGCCACCTTTCCAAAGGTTAATTTTTCAAAAGGGGAAACATATGAAGCAAGAGGTAGTAGAAGATGCCTCATATTCCCCCCCAATAAAGTTTATCGTAGAAAATGTAGCATAACTTGTATTAATTTTTTCTGATATAATTTAATTATGAATGTTCCTGATATTATATTATTTTTTGTTCTTGGAGCTGTTTTAGGCAGTTTTATCAATATGGCGGTTTATCGTCTTTTACAAAATAAATCGCTTTTTGCCAGCAGGTCTTATTGCGATCACTGCGAACAAAAGCTGGGACTAACTGATTTAATTCCCATTCTTGGATTTGTATTAAATAAGGGGCGTTGTCGTTTCTGCCAAAAAATGCTTTCCTGGTATTATCCCTGGATTGAATTCGGGTTCGGATTACTAACTTTATATATATTCAGTCAGTACCACTTAAGCCTGCTTTTTATTTTATGGCTGATTTTTTTCTTGCTGCTGATTATTATTACGCTCACGGATTTTCTGGCTATGCAGGTCTATAATCAGACTCTGTATCCTTTATTATTAATAGCGCTGCTCCTTTCTTTTATTTCGGGCAATTTTTTTTGGCAAATAATATCCGCGGCAAGTTTAACTCTGATTATTTTTTTAAGCGCGTTTATCCTTGGAAGATTTTTAAAAAAAGAAGCTATGGGTGACGGAGATTATTTTATACTTTTCAGTATGACCTTGCTCTTAAGCCTGGAAAAGACTGTCCTTTTATTATTTTTGTCGTCATTTATCGGCATTCTTCTATCATTGGTTCTGAAAAAGAAAACACTGCCGTTTGTTCCGCTTTTAAGTTGTACTTTTCTAATCCTTTTTATCTGGAGATAATTTTGAAAAAAGCTTTTTCTTTAATCGAGATGATAATCGGCCTTAGCATAATCTGTCTAATTATGACAGTTGGACTTCTGGGTTATAAGGAAATATTATTTTCCATGAGCCTGGACAATGAATCCATACTTTTAAAAAAATATCTGGAACAAAGCCGGGAATTTGCTTACAGCTATAAAACTAAAGTTTATTGGACATTAGAACCTGAAAGCTATGAACTGAAAACAGAAGCGGGTGAGGTGCTAAAAAAACATACCATACCGCGAAGGATAAGCGTTAATGGAAAACCTTTTCATTTTACAGTAAACCTTACACCATCAGAAGGACAAACAATCATCCTGCAACTGGACAAAAAGCAAAAGAAAATTATTATTGATCCGGTTACGGGACGTATAAGGATGATCTGATGGGTAGGCATAAAGGATTTATTCTTTTGGAGTTTTTGTTCTCCTTTTTTGTGCTGGCAACTTTTTTACTTATCTATATCGGAGTGCAGACAAATCTCTCCGGCATGGATAAAGTACTAAAAAAAGAAAAGGAACAACTAACCGGTTTAAGAGTGCGATATTTAAAAGCCATGACTTATCCGCTTAATGAATTGTATAACGATCCTTCTTATTTAATCTGGCAGACACCGAGCGGTCAATATCAGATAACGGTCAGAGATAGTATGCTGGATTCAGGCCTTTTTGTTCAGCGTAGAAATTAGGCGTACAGCCCCATAGACAACGGCATAATCTTTCAGCGCCGATAGCTTGATGGTGGGTTTGGCCAGTGCCCTGGCGTTGGCAACAGGTTTTATTTTTTTCAGCATATAATCACCCACGGATTCCATCACTCCTCCGCCCAGAATAATTGCTTCGGGATCCAGGATGTTTACTACATTACCTGTAACTTCGCCAATATAACCCGAAACTTTTTTCAGGACATTTTTTACTGTTTTGTTGTTTTTACCCAGTTGTTCTTTAAGAAAGGAACTTTTAATTATCGAGTCAAAATGGAAACCATTTTTTTCCAGATAACGCTGTATTCCAAGTTTGGAAGCCAGTGCTTCAAAACAGCCAGTTTCCCCACAATTGCAAAGCGGACCGTTTAGCTTGATTTTCATGTGCCCGATTTCTCCGGCTATATGATGATGGCCATGATAAAGTTTGTTATCCAGAATAATAGCACCACCAATGCCTGTACCGATAAAAATACCTACAACATTGCGGTAGGATGCAGCGGCGCCGGCCCAGTGCTCTCCCAGTAGCCCCATGTTTACATCATTACCAATGGCTACCGGAATTTTAAATTCTTTTTCCAGCAACTGTTTCATGGGGAAATCTTTAAATGGCAGGTTGGGACTGAAAACCACAACACCCGTATCTTTATTAATATTTCCGGGCATGCCGATACCGATACCCCCAATTTTGCGGTCACCCATGAGGTTGCGGCAAACATTTTTTATCTGTTCCAGAATGATTTCCGCACTGTCCTGTCCCTGCGTTTTTTCTTTGAAAGATTGAATGATGGTTTTTTCATCAACCAGACACCCCAGTATTTTTGTTCCGCCGATATCAAGCCCTATATACATTTATTTATCCTTTTCTATATATTTTTTTGTCATACTGAGCCAGACGAAGTAGGACAAAAAATATTAATCACCCTTCGTCAAGCTCAGGGTGACATGCGTTTCACGATTCACTCTTCACTTAAATTATTCCCAGGTAGCGAATTTTTCGCCGATTTGTACTTTCTCGTATTCTATAAAATCGTTTCCTGAAAGTAAATATTTTTTGCCGCAGGTCAGAATTTTCAGGATTACTCCTCCATTGCCCGATTTTATAAGCGGCCCTTCTGCGGAAAAGCTTACTATTGTTCCGGGCTCATCATTGCTTTCATAGTTGGTGGCGCTGCCGTCATATATGGCTAATACTGTGTTTTTGTATTGGGTATATGAACCTGTATAGGGATTTAGTGCTCTTATGTGATTAACAATTTTTTGGCTGGTCCAATCCCAATGAATAAAACAGTCCTGAACCTGTAATTTCGGCGCTTTAGGGAAATTCCCTTGCAGTTGAGGCTGGCGCGGCAATTCTTCGCCGGACTGGATATGTGTTAACAATTTTTCCAGCAGATCAATCGCTACAATTTCCTGCTTGGCTATAACCATCCCACAGGTGTCATCAGGATGGATCGGCACTTTTTCCTGATAAATAATTTCTCCGGAATCAAAATTTTCTGTGATGAAATGTAACGTTACTCCTGTATATTCCTCTCCATTGGCTATGCACCAGAAATAAGGATTATTGCCCCGATAATAGGGCAGATAGGAGGGATGCATATTTATCGCATATCTGGCGCTTTCATAAATTTCCGGGCTGAGTTTCTGATCAAAGGTAAAAACCAGCAGTAAATCAGGTTTAATTACATGTTTTACCAGGTCAATAAATTGCGGATTATTAATTTTTTCGTAAGAATATACGGGAATGTTATGATCTTTGCAAATTAAATTTATAGTCTCAATATCCTGCGAGTAAAACTGGTTGAGCACAACCCCGTCCGGTATTTGCTTAAGTAAAATCAATTTTTTTAAGGCTTTAACGGCAAATTGCGTGATCCCGAACAGGAGAATTTTCATGTTTTAGACAATCAGCACTTCATCTAGCAAGAGAGACAAGTCCAGAACAGGTGCGGAATGGGTAATTTTACCTATGCTAATGCGGTCTGGTCTTAAACGAGCAATTTTTACTACGTTTTTTAGTTCTACATTTCCTGATACTTCAATGGAAGTCAGAGGCGCTATTTTCCTTATAAGCTCTATAGCCTCCTGCATCAAAAGCAGTGGCATATTGTCCAGCAATATTTCATCCACTCCCAGAGAACAGGCTTCTTTAACCTGTTCCAGATTTTCCGTTTCCACCTGGATAAAAAAATCCGAACGTTTTTGCAGTTTGGGATACTCCGGAGAGTTTTTGATTTTTTTTATGGCTTTAGTAATACTGCCTGCGGCTTTGATATGGTTTTCTTTAATCAGAATAGCTGCGTATAGCCCCATTCTGTGGTTAACTCCGCCGCCATCCAGTACGGCTTTTTTCTCCAGTTTGCGCATTCCCGGCAAAGTTTTGCGTGTATCAAGAATTTTGCAGCCGTAATTAGATGTTTTCATAACGAATTTATTGGTATAAGTGGCAATTCCGCTTAAGTGTTGCAGAAAGTTGAGTATAATCCGTTCATAACTGAGAATTTCAATTGTCGAACCCTTGAGTTTAAGTATGGTTTCTCCTTTGGTTGCGAATTCTCCGTCTTTACGTAGGATTTGGAAAGAAACTGATGTATATTTCTGCAAAATATAATCTGCTACCATCATACCGCTTATAACCCCATCTGCCTTGGCTATTATATTACCTTCAGACATTTGCCCGGGATTGATGGTAAGATTGGAGGTAATATCACCTTCACCCAGATCTTCCTTGATGGCCAGTTCCACAATAGTTTTTAAATGGTCAGATATGCCGTTCATGTTCCATAGTTTAACCCGAAAGTATGTAAAAGGTAAAATAAAATGTTATAATTTAGGACCATCATACACTACCAAGGACTATTGATCAGAATGTTTTGAAAGGAGTAAGACATGAACGAAGAGATGAAAAAAGTAAAAGAACATTTTAAAAATGATCATTTTGCGACTTCTATTGGAGTCAAGATAATGGATTTGAACAAAGGGTACTGCAAGGCGAAAATGGAAATTGAACCACGCCATCTGAATAGCGTTGGCACCGTACAGGGAGGAGCCATGTTTACTCTGGCCGACCTGGCTTTTGCCGTAGCTTCCAACGCGCATGGCAACGTAGCCTTAGCCATCAGTACCAATATGTCATTTGTCAAAGCAGTTTCCAGCGGTACTCTCTATGCTGAGGCCAGAGAAGAATCCATTAATCCTAAAATTTCTACCTATCACGTAAAAGTAACCAATGAAAATGACGACTTGATAGCTATTTTCCAGGGTATGGCTTATAGAAAAAGGGATCTGATCAGCGATTTTTTCAAAAAATAATATTAGGTTATTTCACCGGAAACAATTTTATTAACTGTATATTTTTTAGACAATAACATTATTTCCCCCAGAGCTCTGAGCTCCGAGCAACCACGCTTGCGTGGTGATTGAGCATTATGCCGGCATAATTGGCAAACCTATTGCATTATTATAAGCAGAAACTAAAAAAAGCAGCGCTGCAAAAAAATTTTAAATAGAGAAAGGAAGGAGATGGTTTATATGTCACTAATTAAGTATCAGCCCTATACAGATCTGGACATTATGGATAGAGGTTTATCGAGGTTTTTTGAT
>JAQURL010000062.1 GCA_028715625.1 Candidatus Margulisiibacteriota bacterium
ACTATGGGTAGCATCATGGCTACTACCAACGACCCCGGAAGCAATATTAATCCGCTCTGGATTTCATCCATGCCCATCAATTGTTGCAGAAATAACGGCAGCAAAAAAATGCCTCCGAACAATACTACAGATCGAATAGCCGAAATAACCATGCAAATGGAGAAATTGCGATAGTGAAACAGGTCCAGATCAAAAACTTTATTTTCTACCAGACTTTCTACCCATAAAAAAAGGATGAAACTTACTACTGATAGTATGGCACAGGTTACAATATACGTGGAAGTCCATCCTTCCTGTTCCCCTTTGGAAACGCCGAGCAGGAAAGATATCAGAAAAATGGAAAGAAAAATGAAACCCCAGAGATCAAAAGGTTTGTGTGTGCTGGCATGGGGTTTATCATGTCTGAGCAGCGATGAAGCCATAAATAGTCCGACAATCCCTATGGGAATGTTTACCAGGAATATCGATCTCCAACCAAATGTTTTAGTAAGAAAACCACCCAGAGTCGGAGCAAAAATTGGGCCGATAATTATACCCAGGCCCAGAAATCCCATGGCTTTCCCTCTTTCATGAGGTTCAAAAACGTCAGCCAGCATGGCCATTGCGGTGGGACTAATAGCTCCCCCGCCTACAGCTTGCAGGATTCTGGCGATTATTAGCGACGGAAGATTCCAGGCCATGCCGCATAAAATTGAGCCCAGCGTAAAAATAAAAAGGCTGGATATATAGAGAAATTTATAGCCTATTCTGTCTCTGAACCAGCTGGTTAGAGGCATTAAAGCAGCAAAACTCAGCATATAGGCTGTAACAATCCATTGAATGTCATTTACGTTGGAACCGAAGTCCGCCATGATTGCCGGTATGGAAATATTTACAATGCTGCTGTCCAGAACCGACATCATGATTCCGATCATGATGATGATCATTACAATCCACTTGTAATTATCTTTTTCCTTGGGTATTGCAGTATTCATATCAACGAACTTTAATACGTATTTCTACTGATTGTCCTGACCTGAGCATTTTGTTGGGATGCGGGTCCAGCTCTATTTTTATAGGTATACGTTGTACGACTTTAGTGTAATTACCGGCCGCATTATCGGCAGGGATAAGAGAAAACTGAGAAGCCGTAGCCGCCAGTATCTGTATAACTTTACCTGTTAAGCGTCCTCCCTCGTCTATTTTAATGGCAACAGTTTGACCTAAACGTAACCTGCCAACAAACGTTTCCTCAATATTGGCATAAACCCAGGCATGGTCAATATCGGAAATAATCAGACCTACCTGGCTGGGGTCTAAAATGTTTCCAACTTCAGCAATTTTTTGAACAACAATTCCATCTATCGGACTTTTCAAAAAAGTATTATCCAGGGCAATTTGCGCGAGATTTACCTCTGCTTCGGCTATTAAGAAATTGCTGCGGGCGTTTTCCAGATCGCGCTGCGGCAAATTGTTGCTTTTTACCAGTTTCTGTGTCCTTTCCAGATCGATGGAAAGCAGATTATATTTTGCTTTGGCTTTGTCTAACTGGGCCTGTGCAATACGATGATCAAGCTCAATTAAAATTTGACCTCTTTTTACACGGTCTCCTTCAATAACATTTACTTTTTCAATCCTGCCACTGACCCCAGTTGGTGCGATTCGTACCAATGTTGTGGCAATACGCGCGTCATTTGTGGAAACATATGGCCTGAACATATACAGCCAAATCAACATTCCGGCCACAAAACCTATTAATAATACGCTTCCTACAATTTTTGACCTGCGGTATTGCCACCACTTTTTTTGTGCTTTTTTTAATGGTTCCTTGTTTGTTGCGCTTTTTTCAGTCATCCGAAATCCCTGTCCTTTCGATTTTAAATAACATATGGATTATATAGGCCGAAAGTTACTTTGTCTAATTAACTAATTTTAATAAATGGGTAGAAATAAATGTTGTGTAATAAAACTTATTCCGATATTGAAAATTTCAGCTCTGTAATCGCTATCCAGAGCAATAAATTGCCCATAACCGATCCTGAGCTGAACCTCTTTTCCGAATTGGTAACCAATGCTCAGCATGGGTTGTATCATGAGCCCTCCCTTAACAGGCACTCCGCCACCTCCACTTCCTCCCAGCATCAGTTTCCCGTCTACAAAAAAGTCCTGCGAAAGATTCCAGACATAACCCAGATTAAAGCTTCCAAGAGCATATCCGCCTCGTCCGCCGCTAACAGCTCCATAGGCAGACCCGCCCAGGTAGAGATTGTCGGTCAGGAAACGGTCAAATTGAACACCCAGCATGGAAAACTCGGGTATCTGTTGCGGTTTACAAACTTCATAAACCAGGGTTTCCACCCTTTTTTGTTTTTGCAGGTTTTTATAATCGGTATCGGTCAGCGGTAGAGCAAAAAGCAGGCTGGAAAGGAGAAAAAAGAAGATAGACCCCACTACCTGTTGAGCTTGTCCGAAAATATATTTTGTCATTGCGAGAAGCGTCTGCGACGAAGCAATCCACGTATCTAGAAATGTAGACTGCCGCGCTTCGCTCGCAATGACTTTAAAGTCTTCATTTTCGGACAACCACCAGAACAGATGTGTCATTTTCAGAGAGTGCTCTACTTTATCTCCCATAAACATCATAAAAATTATATCCTATAGTAAAGCCTGTAAGCCAGCTTTTTATCTGCCCGTTAATAAAATCAATATAACCGGTTTGCAACTTAATAAATATACTGTCGGTTAGCAAATATCCTACCGCGATCGATGGTCGAAGTATTCCTCCACCACCCTGAGGCGCTCCATGCCCGCCTCCCCCTCCCACAAAAATCAGGGGTTCAACAAAAAAGTTCTCTGAAAAATAATGATCATAACCAAGAATAAATCCGCCGATAAAGTAGCCGCCGCGGTCTCCCAGCAATGCTCCGTAACCTGTTCCGCCCCAAAAAAGTTTTGATTTATCAAAAAAACGCTGGTAGGTAAATCCGCCGACAGTCATGGATTCGTTTTGCTGAACTTGATAGGACTCAAAAGTAAGTGATTCCGCGGACAGTGATTTTTCAATCTGAAAGTTCGGTGTAACCAGTGAATATACAGGACTTATAAAAAAGAACAGCATAAAAAAAAATAAAAATTTATTTAATATGTTTTGCATTACTTTTTTCGTTTACGGAGAGGGTCGGTCGTTCGGCCGGTGTGAGGCGGGGTGAGTTTCAGGTAATGCTTTTTAAAAAAATACCAGCTGCTCTTATAAACCTGTTTACGCAGCATATGGCTTCTCGTAGTGCTTTTCCCTCCTAAATGAACGATAGAAGTTCCCGGGAAATAAATAACATTTAGACCTGTTTTATTGACTGTTTTACAAAGGTCTACATCTTCATTATAAAAAAAATAATGTTCATCAAAACCACCGATTTTTTGAAATAAATCTTTTTTTATGAACATAGCCGCGCCCGAAATAAAACCTACCTTCCGCGGTTTTTTGCCCCAGTATCGCCAGTGATTTATGATGCTGCCATAATACTGTGTGGTTTTATCGGTGTTTAACAGACGTGGCCCAAGTATTCCAGTCTGCGGGTTTTCATCGAGATATTTCATACATTTTTTAAGACTGTTTTCAATCAATAAAGTATCGCTGTTTAAAAACAACAAATATTGCCCTTTGGCTTGAACTACGGCCATATTGTTGGCTTTGGCAAAACCATAGTTTTCTTTGTTGTTTATAAATGTTAAATCCGGATATTGTTTTAGATTTTTGTCCGGTTTATTTTTAGAATTGTTATCTACAATAATTACTTCAAAAGTAACATCTTTAGTGTATTCATATAAAGATTTCAAACAATCCGTTAGCAGTTCCGGTGTGTTATAGTGAACGATAATTACGGATACGTTAACGGTTTTCATCCTGGAGACGTTCCATGAAGCTTTCTATTCTGATTTTTGTCCGCATATCCAGAGGTCCGGGAGTGTCACCTTCGAGGAGCAGAACAGGTACTTTAATCAGCTTTTGAATGAGAGCTGCATCAATCTGCCTGTGACAAAAAGACTGGACATAATGAATTATAGCTTTCAATGACCTGCGTTCTATTTCCATATTAATTGTTTGAATACGGTTGAACAGGTCATATGGATATTGAAAAGCCAGATATTGTTGAATAAGGTCGTGTTTTAACCAGTGCATGCTGAAGTCCTGTTCTACCTCAAAATAAGCTACCTTTATCGGAAAAGTATTCTCCACATAATCAAATAAATCATTATAGATCGTGGGTACACCGGTGTATCCTATTTTAATTTTATCGGTAATAGCTTGTTGGCCTTGCAATTTCTGGATATGAGCATCTACCTGTGAATTAAACAGATTATAGTCGCCGTTAAAATCTGTAGTGGAGACCAGCAGTTGTTGGACGGTTTTAGCACTGAGCGTATTTTTTTCGTTTTGCAGCAAATCAAATTTATTGATTTTGGAACGCAGCTGGTCCAGGATTTTTTTTGTATGCATGGCTTTATCGTAGGACACTCCAAAATAACTGCCCAGTTTATCCAGTTCCATCTTTAATTTTTCCGGGTTTTTATCGGAAGGATAAGAAAAACGAATTATATCTATGTGCGGGTAATAATACTGGTACATATTGATCAGGGCATGATTGTTGCTGCAATCACCCTCGGTTACTGCTATGATTACGCTGATTCTTTCTGCCAGATCATCCAGAACTCCCAGCAGCCCCTTTATCCAACTGCAGGTGTTACGGGGCATGCCTTTTCTTTCGCCGGAATCAATAAATTTCATGGGATCAGGATTGGTTATAAAATAATTGTTCAGGTCCAGCGGAACATGGCTTGTCGGCCAGATGTATTCCTGAGGGATGGTAGTTGTAAACGCTATACTGGTCATTTATATTGTTTTAAAACCTCATAACGGCTCATAACTTTATATACATAGCGAGTCGTTTTTTCGCTGAACGGGCTGTCTTTTTTGCGTATAATAGCATTTACTCCCTCAAAATAGGAAGCCAAACTATACTGAACATCACCTTTCCAGGTGTCGAGCAATTCTCTCATCATGGTACAGGTCGCCCGAATGTTTTGTTCAATATCAAAAGGATCGCTGACTTTATAACATTGCAGATTAAAGTCCATCAATTGTCCCAGGCCTTTGGCACCAGAAGGTGACACGGCGCACCTGTTAAATTCTGATTCCACTGCTATCAAAGAAGTCATAAGCAGAGGATCAAGATTATAGATGTTGGAATAAACTATAATATTTTCAGCAATAGTCAAAACATCGCCAATCGGTACTGTGCTGAAATTGTCCATGATATAGCTGGTAATTATTTGATAGGTGTTTAGATTGGTAGCGTCATATGATGGAATTTGTCCTGTCATGGATGCATCAACATTCTGGCTGAGCATTCTGGCTTGTCTGAATTTAGTAGGTTTTTCCAGAAATGTTTTTTGCGGGTCCTGATGTGATGTGGAAAAAATAGAAAAAATAATTACAAAAACTACAAAAATCGTCGCCCAATCCATAAATTTCAGTCCCCTTCATTCCGATTCAGGTCAAAGTTTCTTTAATATATCGGCAATCAGCTCTGCGGCTCCCTTGAAAGTTATGTCTACCTTGTTGCCAGTTCTGTAATTGAGCTCGATTATTCCTTCTGCTATTTTTTTCCCGATTATTATTCGTAACGGTGCCCCAATAAGGTCTGCGTCATTGAATTTCACGCCAATCCGGTCTTTACGGTCATCAAATAATACCTCAATGTTTTTATTTTGCAGCTCTATATATAGTTTTTCCGCTGCCGTCACCTGTTCCGGGGTTTCCATATTAGCGGTGATTAGAATTACCTCAAAAGGAGCTATCTGCACTGGCCAGAGAGGCCCATGCTCATCATGAGCCTGTTCTATAGCTGCCATAGCTGTGCGTCCTACTCCGATTCCGTAACAACCCATAATAAAATTTTGCTCCAGGCCCTTTTCATCCAGATAAGAGGCATTCATAGCCTTGGAGTATTTGGTCCCGAGCTTAAAAATATGCCCGACTTCTATCCCTCTCTCCTTTTTTAATTTTCCTTTATGGCATTCCGGACAATCGTCACCTTCTCTGGTCATGTTCAGATCAACAAAAACAATATCTTCAAAGCGGCTTAAATCTCTCGCAGGATTAAAATTAAGCAGGTGTTTGTCTTTTTGATTGGCCCCGCAGACCATATTTTTGGCGTTGGTTAAAGAATTGTCAAATAATTCGACAACCTGGTAGTCAGTTTTCTTTTTGGATGGTTTGTTAGGTCCTATAAAGCCATTTTCACAGCCCCAGTATTCCGAAGTTTCTTCAGGCTTGGCAAGTTCTATTGTGGTAGCATCCAGAATATTTTTTACTTTTGTTTCATTTATTTCATAATCTCCACGCACAAAGACCATGGCAAAACCCAGTTTGTCACCCTTGAGAAACCGATAAAATACGGCTTTCATGGTTTTATAATCTGGTACCTTCAGAAATTTCGCAACCTCTTCAATAGATTTTTTGTCCGGAGTATTCACAAGTTCCATTTTTTTTGCTGGTTCCGAATCAATATTTTTTATTATGGTGGTAGCTTTTTCAATATTGGCAGAATAGTCGCAATGATCGCAATATAAAATAGCGTCCTCACCGGTATCGGCAGTTATCATAAATTCCTGTGAAGCATTGCCGCCGATATTCCCTGAGTCGGCTCTTACAACTCTGAACTTCAGTCCGCAGCGTTTAAAAATATTGGAATAGGCTTCAAACATATCCTGATAAGTTTTATCCAGGCTTTCGGTATTGCTATGAAAACTGTAGGCGTCTTTCATGGTGAATTCTCTTGCCCGCATTAACCCGAAACGGGGTCTGATCTCATCTCTGAATTTAGCCTGTATCTGATAGAGGTTTACCGGTAATTGTTTATAACTTTGAATGTTATTTCTGACCATATCAACTATAACTTCTTCATGGGTTGGCCCATAGCAGAATTCGCGATCGGCTCGGTCTTTGATACGCAGTAGTTCTTTGCCATATGCATACCAGCGACCACTTTCCTGCCAAAGTTCCACAGGCACCATGGAAGGCATAAGTATTTCTATGGCACCTTTTTTATTCAGTTCCTCACGAATAATGTTTTCAATTTTTCTGATTACCCGCAGACCAAGCGGCAAATAATCATATATTCCCGCGGCAATTTTTTTTACATAACCCCCTCTTAAAGCAAAAATCTGGCTGGGGACTTCGGCGTCAGCCGGAACATCACGTAAAGTGGGTATAAAGTATTGGCTGTAACGCATATTTATTTCTCCTTTAAAGTGTTTAATTTGCCGCCTGCCAACAGATAGCTGATTTCCCGGTCGGAAAATTCCGCCAGTGTATTAATTCTTTTTTTCTTTGTTTTATTCAGTACTACTATAGATGTTTTATTTTTTAAACTGTCCGGCAGGTTTTCAATTAATAAATCGTCACCCAGCTGGAAATTGTCATAATCACCGGAGTAGGAAAGAAGTAGCGGGATAATCCCGAAATTAATCAGGTTCGCCCGGTGAATGCGTTCTATGCTTTTTACCAGCACTACCCGCACACCCAGGTACATCGGGCAAATTGCAGCATGCTCACGACTGGATCCCTGTCCATAACTCAGGCCGCCTATAATGATGCCGGCTAATCCTTCGCTTTTATTGGCAATACAACGTGCGGCAAATTCCGGGTCTACATTTTTGAAGACTACCTGAGAGTATTTATCGATATTGGAACGATACTTGAGATAAGAACCAGCAGGCATAATATGATCAGTAGTAATTTTATCTCCTACTTTTATGCAAACACGGGCGTTCAGTTCTTCTTCCAGGTGGTTGTTAAAAGGTGGATCACCGATATTGGGCCCTTTGATTATTTTAATTTTTTCTCGTTCCTTTTCGGGCAACGGTTTGATTAATAACGATTGATTAACAATAAATTTGACCGGCTGCTGATACTCGATTTTTGTATTTTTAAAATAACCAGCCGGATCGGTTATTTTACCGGTTAGGGCTGAAGCTACGGCAGTTTCTGGGCTGACCAGATATATCCCCGCGCTTTCGGTACCGCTACGACCTTGAAAATTACGGTTATTTGTACGCAGGCTGACTGCGTCTGTTGTTGGAGACTGCCCCATGCCTATACAGAAACCGCAGGTTGATTCCAGTATTCTGGCACCTGCCGCTATCATTGGGGCTAAAAGGCCTTTTTTACTGATCATTTCTAAAACCTGCTTGGAACCGGGTGCTATCCCGAAAGAAACATTGGAATTAATTTTTTTATTTTTCAAGAGCCGGGCTACTGTAAATAAATCCTTGTAGGAACTGTTTGTGCAACTGCCAATCAGCACCTGGTCAACCGTTGTGCCTTCCACAGCATTGACCTCTTTAACATTGTCAGGTGAATGTGGTAATGCGACCATAGGTTTTAATTCCGCTAAATTAATGGTCAACGTTTTGGCGTATCTGGAACCCTTATCAGGTAAAATTTCTTTCCAGTCCCGAGATCGTCCCTGCGCTTTCATAAATTCATAGGTTATCTCATCTGACGGGAAAATAGATGTTGTTACTCCCAGCTCGGCTCCCATATTGGTAATGGTTGCTCTTTCCGGTACAGATAAATATTTGAGACCTATCCCGCCATATTCTATGATATAGCCGACGTTCCCTTTGGTTGTAAGCAGTTGCAGGATTTTTAAAATTATATCTTTAGCAGTTACAAAAGGTTTGAGCTTGCCTTCCAGATTAATACGCACAATTTTTGGATTCGGCAGATAGAAAGGGCCTCCGGCCATAGCTACCGCAACATCCAGCCCGCCTGCCCCTATGGCCAGCATGCCTATTCCACCGGCTGTAGGAGTGTGTGAATCCGAGCCTAGAAGAGTTTTCCCCGGTATGGCAAAGGATTCCAGATGTACCTGATGGCATATACCGTTTCCTGCTTTGGAAAAGTAAAGACCGAATTTTTCAGCGATGCTTTGCAGATAGCGATGATCATCGGCGTTTTCAAAACCATCCTGCAAAGTGTTGTGATCTATATAACTTACCGAGAGGTCTGTTTTTATTTGTTTGAGACCGATGGCCTCGAATTCCAGATAAGCCATGGTCCCGGTAGCGTCCTGAGTTAAAGTCTGGTCTATATGAATACCGATTTCCGCGGATTTTGATAAAGACCCTTCCTTCAAATGCTCGCGGAGGATCTTTTCTACAACATTCACTACCCTATCTCCATAGCCAGTTCATCGAAGTTGAAGTCTATAGCCAGTATCCCTATGATTTTTTCTTCATGGTCAAATACGGGCGTGGAGACGGTAATTGTAGGATTCCCTGTGATTTTTGACATATACAGGTCGGAAATATATGAGCTGCCATGCTTAATCGGTTGAATAAACCAATCCCTGTCTGAAAAATCTTCGTCCAATAGTTTATGTTCATATGCCTTTTTGTCTTCGATCTGAGTGATGTTTTTCGTAATTTTTTTACCCTTGGTATTTGTAACTGATAGCAGCTTCATGGCCTGATCATTCAAAGCCATTTCTTCCAGTATAGGTTCAATTTTTTGTGGTACCATCGATTTTAATTCATTCTTGGTGGCAATGTGTTCTATGATGCTTACTGCTTCATCTGCAAGTTTTTTTCTGAATTTCGCGTAGGGAGAAGTGGATAATTCCGGCAAATATTTAATTACCAGTTTTTCCATTTCTTCATCGGAAATAGAGGTTGATCTGCCCAGATTGTATTCATCCATTATCCAGTCATATATTTTTAAGATGGCCGGATGTTTTTTAGTTACATTTTTTTCCAGGGCTGCAGGATATTTTTTATAGATCCAGTGCAGAATTCCAGCCGTACCGGATTTGTCGGAAATGCTAACAGATAAAGGTCTGTTTAAAAGTTTTTGAGTATCAAAGATGTTATAAATTTCTTCATTTTTAACCAGACCATCCGCATGAATACCGGCTCTGGTAACATTAAAATCTTCACCTATAAAAGGATAATTTTTTGGGAACTGATGCCCCAGTTCTTTTTCGAAATATTCTTTCATTTCAGTAATAACCAGTGTATCTATACCGTTTAATGAACCCATCAGACTGATATATTCAAAAATCAGCCCTTCCAGAGGCGCATTTCCCGTTCGTTCGCCTATACCGAAAATGGCGCAATTAGCAGCGCTTATTCCGTGCAACCAGGCAGTTACTGTATTATCAACTACTTTATGAAAATCATTATGTCCATGCCACTCCAGCCATTCCGAAGGAACACCGCATTCATTCTTGAAAGCGTGTACCAGTTTCGCTGTTCCTCTGGGTAAGGTTGCGCCCGGATAAGGAATTCCATAGCCCATGGTATCACATAAACGAATTTTAATCGGTGTTTTTGCATTATTCGCTATATCCATAAGCTTTTGTACAAAAGGAACCACAAATCCATAGATATCTGCTCTGGTAATGTCTTCCAGATGGCAACGCGGAAGTACGCCGTTTTCCAGGGCAACTTCCACCATTTCTACATAGGAATCAAACGCCTCTTTACGTGTTTTTTTCAGTTTTAAAAAAATATGATAGTCAGAAACACTGGTAAGTATTCCTGTTTCTTTCAGCCCCATTTGTTTGACCAGCTTAAAATCTTCTTTGGCAGCCCTTATCCAGCCGGTAACTTCTGGATATCTGTATCCAAGTGCCAGCACCTGTTCTACTGCTTTTTTATCTTTATCTGTATACAGAAAAAATTCGCTTTGTCTTATTACGCCGTTTTTTCCGCTCAGACGATTAAGAAATTTATAAATTTCTACAATTTGCTCTACTGTAAAAGGAGCTCGTGATTGTTGTCCGTCACGGAAAGTAGTATCGGTTATCCATATTTCTTCAGGAACATCAAAGGTGACAATGTTATCGTCAAATACAACTTTGGGAACTTCGGAATAAGGGAATAAGTCGCGGTAAAGTTCCGGGTCTTTGCGGTCTACCAGATTATAAGTATCTCTAGTTTTTTTTAAGAAACCGTGGCTTTTTGTATATTCCAAGACTAATCCTCCCTAATTTGTTTCCAACATTTTAATATGATTGAATGTTTAAATCAAGCAGTATTGATGGACTTCTCAGGGCAATTTTTTAATTAATTCAGCAATGTGATTCAGGAAGACGCGTTAAACCGGAATTTGTGTTGGCTATTGATATCTTTGAATTTTCCGGTTAATCAAGGCATTGTCTATGCTGTCAGGCTTTTTATTGAAAAACTCCGTAACCCGTATTTCTGATTTGTTGAATTTGATTGATTTGAGCATTTAAAACCTGTTGCTGTAAAAGATCAATCTTTTTATTCAGTTCCATATTATCCTTTTTCAGCTGAATTACATAGAGTGTCAATTCTTCAACTTTTTCCAGCAATTTTTTTTGGATTTCTGCAGAATTGGGATCAATGATTGTCAAATCCGCTGTAGGCCAGTTCGGTAATTTCCTATAATACTTAACATAGTTTTCCACATCAGCTAACGGTAGTAATCGATACATCGGATCAAAAACATCAGTCGCGGGGGCTGAAGATGTGGCAGATAAAGCCAGACTACAGATAATGACTAGCATGGAAAGTAGTAAATGTTTCATTTATCCCTCCGGATTAGTATTTTATTATTATACAATTTAATACTGAGGTGTTCACTAAGTTTTATTAAAATAGCGGATAATTCCTTCAACCACAGCTTTAGCGATTTTATCGCGGAAGTCTTCAGTGAGCAATAAATTGTATTCATCAGGATTGGAAAGATAAACAGGTTCGATAAGTACCGCGGGCATGTTCGTATGGAACAGCACAAAAAAATGAGCCTTACGTACGCCATTATCAACCCGGTGTAACGATTTGAGCAGAGCTTCATGTATAATTTTACAGGGCTGATAATCTGTGCTTTTATAGAAATACGTTTCTGTACCGTTATAATGAGGATTTCCAAAACTGTTCAAATGTACACTTAGATAGAAATCTGCCCGGTTGCGATTGGCGAACATGGTACGGGCCGATAGAGATAAATATTGGTCTGATTCAAGAGGCATAAGCACAGAAGCTCCAGCCTCGTTTAATAGGTTTTGTATTTTTTTACTGATGTCCAGTGTAAACCATTTTTCATAAACATTGCCATAACCTATAGCTCCGACATCAATACCTCCGTGTCCTGCTTCCACAACTATGGATTTTCCGGCCAGCGGCAATTTTTTATATGGCGTTGTACTAACCTCGGTTCTAACTTCTTTTACTTCTTCTGTTATTTTTTTTGTTTCTTTTGTTTCTTTTATTTCCGCTTTTGTTTCTTTGGCGACAACAATTTCCTTAACCGGTTTGTAGAGATTGATGACAAGGTCATCTTTATCTGCATGGACTTTATATCTGATATTTGGTTTCAATGTAATTGTCATTTGCGCGGCAAGTGGATCCCAATTGCGTTGAAGTCCTTCGACTTTCTCCAGATAGGAACCTGTAAAATAATAATCACGTTTGGCTTCGTAAGTCATATCATAAAAATCAATAACAAGTTTTTCATTTTTTTCGTTGATGTTCGTGGAGGCGAGATGGCTTGTTTTAATTACCAGTTTTGCGGTTTTCGTGTTTTCCTCAAAACGAATTTTTTCTATTTTCCCCGCGGATTGGATATAAGCTTTGGTACCGTCGTCGGAAAGAGACAAACCATAGCTCTTTGCTTGTTTCAGATCAGCGACTATGCGCACAGTTTCTTCATCAAGCTGAGCTGCCCTGATTATCGTGAAGTTACTTTCCGTAACAGTGCTCACGGCCCTCTTGAAGTCCAGTACAGCATTGGGAATATCCAGTACCAACCGTGCCGGTTTGGAGAGTTGAAAAATATCTTTGGGGTTTATTTCATTATAAGATTTAACAACAATGACATCGCCGGATTTTTGCAGTTCGTTGGCTATATCATAAATAATAGGATTTATAAACAGGGTGTGGATTCTATAATCCCAGCGAAGTCCCAAGCCTATAGCCATTGCGAGTTTTTGCACAGGAGCATAAACCTCCTGCCCTATTTTGTAGGCTTTTACTTTTGTATTTATTTCTTCTTTATCGCCGTATTTGATAAACAGGTTTTGTTTTTCATCAAGATAATAATCATAGCCGAAAGGTGTCAGTATATCTTCTACAGGTAATATATACTGGTTATCAATGATCTTTGCCTTACCCGTGACGGTTTTCTTTTTACCTTTGACGCTGATTTTAATATTGGAAATACCCTGAAACGAAGGTATCCATGTAGCTTTTTCCGAGGCGCGTGTTTTTCCGTAGTCCACTGCCTGAATTTGTGTTATTGTCGACACTTCGGGTTTGGGTTCTTCTTTTTTTATTTTTACAGAAGCGTCTTTGGGTTTTATTAAGAGAATATTCTGCTGCAGGATTATATCCAGTTCTTTTTTGGTTTTTATCGATAGTTTAGCTAAGTCCGGAGTAAGTGTGATTTGTCCGAGATATATCTGCTCAAAGGTCTTGTTGGATTTGACAAGCCGCGGAAAGTTGATTATCGTGTCTTTCAGCGCCAAGGTATAAGAACCATCTGACTCCCTGACTAATTGAAACTTATCATCATCAATCTTGCAGGAAAAAACAAGTTTTATTGCATCTTCAGTTATTTCCGCCTTGCTCATCAATTTGGACACATAATAAAAACGGTCTTTACGATGTACGGTATAACCGGCGTACCAGGCGAAATAGTTTAAAGGCACATACCATTCACTTTGGTATAAGAAAGATTTTGCAGGCATGTAATATTTCTGATCGTTTACCTGGACCAGGTCCAGATTTTTGTGAAAAACTATAGTTTTAAAATTATTTTTTACAGTGAGTTTGTTCTTGGATTTTACAAATGAAAGGTTCAGGCGCTGGCAGGTCTCTTCCAGCGGAATATTTAACAGATTATTCTGTATGACCGGATTGGCCCTGAGGTCCAGACGGTTACCGTCAAAGAGAATTATTGCATCATTTTGGATATTTAAGCTGAACAGCATTACCGGTAATACAATAGTAAATAAAAACCATCGTATTTTCATGAATTACTGTTCTTTATAATGATTTTTTAGATAAACAAAAGAAAAATGAATCAAAAAAACGATTAGCGCAAAAACTAAAATGGCTGCATTATTCTTGATCAGAATGAGTGAACCGGAGGAAACCGCTAAAAACAGGCTTTCCAGATATATAACAATCACGGTTTGTTTGTGTGTAAATCCGATTGCCATGATCCTGTGATGTATATGCTGTCCATCAGCGGAAAAAATCGGTTTTTTGTTTTTCAGACGACGCAATATGGAAGTTAAAACATCGTAAAAAGGAATCCCCAGGACCAAAACAGGTATGGCAAAGCTGAAAACACCTTCATGGTTCCAAATACCTATGACCGAAAGCACAGCAAGGTTATAACCCAGAAAGTAACTGCCTGAGTCTCCCATGAAGAGTCTGGCCGGATTAAAGTTATAGCGCAGAAATCCCAGCGTCACTCCCAGTAATACAGCAAGCATCAAACCGGTATCAATGTGCCCGAAAGCAAAGGCTGCGACGCAAAAAGTAAAAGCGGCTATAGCCGATATGCCCGCAGCCAGTCCGTCCAGTCCGTCAATAAGATTAATGGCGTTCATTACCCCTACAATCCAGATCATTGTAATTGGAACCGATAAAAAACCAAGAGGAATTGTCACCTGAGATAAAACAGTAAGTGAATTAATCTGAATATCAAATCCAAAAAAAGGACTGGCTGTAATAAAAGCAACCATTAACTGAAATAGAAGTTTGGGGAGTGCCCTGATCCCCAGAAGATCATCCAGAAAACCGAAAAAAGTGATCAGGGTAGAACCTACAATAACACCGCGTATCAGCGGAGAATAAATATCGATGGTTAAAACAAGAATAAAAAAAATACAAAACATGGCCAGGCCACCCACACGGGGCTTGGAGTATTTATGCACTTTACGGCCATTGGGAGTGTCCAGGATTTTCCAGGAAATAGCCCTCTTAATAATGGGTGGAGTAATTAATGCTGTGAGGATTAGAGCAGCGAGAAAATATCCGCAAATTTGTAATATTAGCCAGTAATTCATAAATATATTATAAACATATCCGTGTTATTCGGATATATTTGTATTGTATTATCAGTAGGATGATTGTGTCAAAATTATAATTAGCGGCAAATTGCGAGCAGTGTTCTGGCTGATGATTTCTGTGTACCGTTTAGGGCAGTAACTATAGCAATATAAGTATCATTGGGTAATACATTGCCATTTGTATTCCTGCAATCAAAAGATACTTTGTTATAACCTGATTTTG
>JAQURL010000063.1 GCA_028715625.1 Candidatus Margulisiibacteriota bacterium
CTACATTACTCAGGAACCACTTCCCTCCTATAAATGCTACAACAGGTGTATTCGAAGTATTCGCTTCAAAGCCGAACCTTAGCGGTTCATAATTGGGAGCATTGTTTTCCATAACTATACCCAGCGCTACCCCATTTCTGGCTCCACCTAATACCGCCGGACTGAAGGCCATACTTGCTGACCCTACCATTATAACTAATATAGTGAACATTAATATTCTTCTTTTCATTAATTTCTCCTTCTTCAAACCTTGCAGATTTAAGAAATAAATTTTACATCCTAAAAATTATTGATACTACCCGTTAAAGTAACCTTTTTAAGACCTTTTTCCCCCACTGAATAATTCTAAAAAGCCTTTTCATAGGCCTTTTAATATGCGCAAATAAGTCAGCAAATTAACACTTGTACACCTTCTTTTGTTTTTAAAATGTTCTTATACTGAAGCTAAACTGAAATTTAATATAGTTTCAAAGGATGATGAACGACATTGAACAAAACATCTAAAAAATGACTATTTACCTGTTATCAAGGATGATCACATGGTGGTACGTCGTATTTTTAATTATATAGAAAATTACCTGTGTAAACATGATGAGGAAGATATTCTGGATATAGACTTTATAACAAATATAGCTATTTTTCTGGACACTTCTCTGGTCCCGATACATTTCAGAAGGGAGGAGAAAGTTTTGTTTAAAGAAGTGAACCGATTATCAATAACTTCTTCCATGAAATCTCAAATCAAAAATATTATTAAAGAATTGATCCATCATTCGATTATTGAAAAATATCGTAAATATGATACTGTTGCAGGAAAACGTTGATTGTTTTTAGTGGGTAATTGTATTTAATTTTAAAAGTCTTTTTTTAATTTTGTCTGAATAATATATTTCATTGGTATTCGTCATTAAAATACAATCTGCCTCCGGGATTGAATTTATTAGCTTTAAAGCTTTGTCTTTGCCTAAAATAAAAGATTTTGATAACACATCCGCGATCATAGGGTCCGGATGAATTACGGTAATACCGATAATATCGCTTCCGGGGAATCCTGTCCGTGGATTGATCAGGTGACAGTACCTGACGCCTTTTTCAATAAAAAACCGTTGATAATCCCCTGAAGTAGCCGCGGACATATCGGATATTTTCAGTCCGCTCATTACGCCTTCGTTTCTGGGATGTTTTACGCCTATTTTCCATTCTTTGCCTTGATAAAGGCCCAGAGTATATATCTGCCCACCCGCATCGATTAAAGCGGACTTTATGCCTTGTTCACGTAAAACCTTTACTGCCTGTTGTACGGCATAACCCTTGGCAATACCACCGAAATCCACACCTACGCCCGGAATTGTCTTGATAACAATATTACCGCCGACTTTCAAAAAATGATAATTAACCAGCGGTAATCTTTTTTGTATTTCTCTTATATCCGGGACATGTTGAGCCTCTTCACCGTAAAATCCCCAAAGCCTGACCAGCGGCTCAATTGTTATGTCAAAAGCACCATCCATGATTTCGGAGTACTTTATTGCAACCCTTACAACATTCGCTATCTCCGCATCGTCAATGGGTATATTCCTTTCGTTAAACGCGGATATAGCATTCAAACTGTTCCCTATACTGAATTTTTGGTCTACCTCTCGCATCCTGGCAAATGCTTTATCAATAGCCGCAATGCTTTCCGGGCCACCGGGTACTGTTATCGTACAGTATGTGTCCATAAGTATTTGGGTTTTTTTCTGTAATTCAGGGTTTGTTATCGTTCTAAGATACAGAGCAAGCAAAAATAATAAAATTAGAGTTAAGCATATTATAACAATATTTTTTTTCATAAATAATCTGTATCAGATTAAAAGTAAACATAGTAAAAGTCAATGCCCACTAACTGCAAAACAAGGATGATTCTGTTAAAGTTTTGGTCCTTATGGTTAAATATCTATGATGCAAAACAACAAAAACTTTTTTTATAATATATCCTTTAGCGATCTGGTTCTCGCAGCGCTGATCGTTTTCATAGCGCTTTATCTTCTGACCGGGCAGATAACATTATTTGGTACACATCATAAAACTGTACGTATTTATGAACAAGGGAAATTAATAAAGGAAACCGATCTGGAGCATCCCGGTTTAATCCGTTTGGATAAAATGCAACTCATAATAAGTAAAGGTAAAATCCGCGTATTTGAAGTAAATTGCCCATTACAAATATGCAAAAATACCGGCTGGATTTCCGAACCAAACCAGATTATTGTCTGTGTCCCGAACAAAATTCTCGTTGAAATTACAGGTCAGGCGGCTGACTCCGCTTATCATGGAATAACAAAATAAAATGACTGACATAACCCATCCGCGAATCTCGATAAAATCCAACTATCTTATAGCTTTTTTTATCGCCTGGGCCAGCGTATTGCAAATGCTTGAGTATCTTTTTCCCAATCCTTTTCCGGGCGTCAGGCTTGGCCTGGCTAATATGGTAACACTTGTAGTGCTTGTGCAGCTGGGGTTTAGCACAGCCCTGGAGGTTGCAGTCCTGCGGGTACTCATCAGCTCCTTGCTTCTGGGGTCTTTTCTCGCGCCGGGATTCATGTTAAGCCTCTGCGCGGCAATCGGCAGTACTTTGATAATGGGTATTGTCTATCAGAGCCTGATCAGATATAACCCTTTAAAAATGAGCCTCATGACTATCAGCCAATTTGGAGCTTTATCTCATAACCTTATCCAGCTATCTCTGGTTTACCTGCTGCTTATACATCATCCGGGAATATTTTTACTAACACCGTGGTTAATGCTCAGCGGAGTTATTATGGGCATATTAACCGGAATAATCGCGATTAATTTGAATAAACGTTTCGATTCGGAAGAAAACCTTTCGTTTTCAGACATAGAATACAATCTGGATATACTCAGGCAGGCCCAGCCATCTGATAAACAAAAAAAAGATTACAAAATTTGGGGACTAAACATAAATCCCGGGATAAAGTTTCTGCTTACTCTGGCTTTTTCTTTTATTATAATTTATTTCCCCAGTATAAAATTTTATTCTGTAGCCTTGGCCTTCTGTCTGGTACTGACCTTAGGTTATCGTTTGTCTGTTAAAAAAATCAGCGCCGATGTCAGGAAAATGTTGGTATTTATAGTGTTAGCTTTTCTTGTCCCGACGCTTTTTACCGGACAGGGTAATACCATCTTAAACCTCTATTTTTTGAAATTGACATCCACTGGAGTTCGCGCCGGTGTTATATTTGCCGGTCGGATAATCTTGCTGCTGATAATATCTTCAATATTCATGCGCACATCCAACATTCGGAATTTTGGCAAGATTATAAAACGTGCACTATCTCCTCTGGAATGTTTAGGTATCTCAATAAATCGTTGGGCAGAACTTATTTCTCTTTCCTGGCTATTGATACCTGATTATATGAATATCACCTTTAGTTATTTTAAAAAAAATATAGTGCGAGATAAAAATTTCACAAATTTAATTAATGTTTTGACCTGCCTAATTTTTAGTACTCTAAATAAAAAAAACTCCACAATTCTTCCGGATGAAATAAAGGAACCCGGTCAGGAAAAAGGGACATAACAAAGATGATTTTAAGCTTTAATCATGTTAAATATACTTGATAGGACTAAGATATGAAAATTAAATATGAAGCAATAGTTACAAACAAAGGCGGCCGCAACGGGCATATTACTTCTTGCGACGGAGTACTTGATATGGACGTAGCCTTGCCCAAAGAAATGAATGGCCCTGGCGTGAAACTGACAAATCCGGAGCAATTATTCGCTGCCGGATATTCTACCTGTTTCGGAAGTGCCATGCAAAGCGCAGCGCGTAAAAAAAATATTTCCTTGCAGGATTTTTCTGTTACTGCGCACGTCGGTTTGTTTAAAAATGAAAAAGATATTTATAACCTTCAAGTAAAGCTTGTTGTGAAACTTCCCGGACTGGATACAACTACAGCCAGGTCCATAATGGAAGCTGCGCATCACCTTTGTCCTTATTCTCTGGCTGTTAAAAATAATGTGGAAGTTACTCTGGAGCTAGAAGAAGAACCGTTGTTAATAAAATAATTTAGACGTAATATTAAAAAAAATCTATACAAATTTCTCTGCAAATATTGCGATATAATATATGTATAACAATTGATGTCATCCCTAGCTTGGGGCTCCAATATTCAACGAAACTCCGGATTCCCGTTTCCACGGGAATGACAGTTGAGCATAGACATATATGAAGGGAGGAATTATGGCCGGTATTAACGAAATTCAATCTCTGGAAAGTAAAATTGTAAAAGATAATGTGGAAAGCGATACCTTTGCTGAAATGCTGGGACTAAATAAAAATCCCTATGTGGAAACAAAAGAAGAAAAAGAAGCCGCCAAACTTGATGAAGAATCACAAAAAGCAGCTCTGGAAACCGCGAGAGAAATAGAAGTCTATAATCAAAAACTATTTAATGAACACGAACTACAACAAAAAGTTGATCATCATATTGATTAAAAAAAAGTTTAAAAATTAAAACCTAATGACGCATACCCTCTGTTTAAAGCCACAGAAATAGGTATTTGTTTCGCGGCTGGTCCCCATAATTGTCTGGGACCTGGTGAGCAGAAACAATCAGCCTCTGACCATCTTTCGCGTCTGGCTTCAAAATATTGAAAGGCAGGCGAATCGGTTTTCACAAGTGCTTTCTCGATAACCATTTCATCATGGCCCTGACGCCGTTCTATATTCAGAAGTCCGGTTAGAGGCAAAGCTACCGGTCTCCCGCCCTCTTCCAAGGCAGTAACACTGGCTATATAACCGGTTTTCCCTGCAAGTATTAATGAGCCGGCAGTTAATCCCAGATTATAAGTATAAGCGGCATCAAACAATGTTGGCGCACCGCAACGTCCTTCATAACCAAAGAAATGATTCTGGGTGTTAAACTTAACCTCCGGATCTATTTCTCTCACTCTTCTGGCAGTCATATCTATGAGCAGCTTGTCTGTAGGAATTAAAGAAACCTGCAAGTTACCGTGGGAGTCTCTTTCGGCTAACAGCATTTCCTCGATATAGTCAGGCAATGACGCCATCAACTGAGCATGAATGGGGGTTAGTTTCGTATAAATGAAATCCCTTTTTTCTTCCATATTCTTTTCATCCAGTAACGCCTTGTAACGCGCTACCTGATCATTCAACTCGGCAATAAGCGCGTTGATTTCCGGAATAAATTCGATCAAACCTTCGGGAATAATAACCGCTCCGTAATTTATTCCGTTTTTAGCTCTGTTGATAACAATGTTAGCCACATAATCAACTATTTCGCTCAAAGACATTTTCTTTTCCGCAACTTCCTCGGAGATCAATGTAATTGCCGGTTTCGTCTGTAAAGCAACTTCCAGGGCCACATGTGAAGCAGCCCGACCCATGAGTTTTATAAAATGCCAGTATTTTCTAGATGATGGTGTGTCCTGCAGTATGTTGCCTACCATTTCCGAATAAATTTTTGTAGCTGTGTCAAACCCGAAAGATATGGGCAGCAGATCCCCTATCTGCAAATCACCGTCTATTGTTTTAGGAACACCGATAACCTGAACACCGCTGCCATCTTTTTTTATACCCTCATACAATATCTCGGCCAATACTGCCGCGTTTGTATTTGAGTCATCTCCACCGATAACAACTATCGCGTCCAGATTAAAATCAACACAAGTCTTTTTTACTTTTTCGAATTGTTCAGCTGTTTTTATTTTTGTTCTGTCACTACCCAGAAAATCAAAGCCTCCGGTATTTACAATACGATCAATGTCCGCGTCTTTGATCTCGAATAGTTTACCTTCCAGCAGCCCCTTGGGCCCTGCTTTTACACCCAACAAGGTATTCTCTCTGCCTAAAATTCTTTTCAGACCCACAATCACATTATGTCCCCCAGATGCGGGACCTCCGGAAAACAAAACCGCAACCCGTTTATTTTTTTCCGGAGAGGTATTAATACCAGACGCCTCCAAAGGCTTATTCAGAGATACCGCCTGAGTTTTCGGAAAAGATTCATTCACCCGGGTAGTATCCTTCGTAGAAAGTACAGCGCCTTTTATTTCCAGAAAAGCAATCGGACTAATGTCTCCACTGCTTAGAAATACCCTGCATGTTGGAATATCCATTTCACGAATTGCTTTTTCAAATAACGAATTACATTTTTCTGACTCGGTTAGGGTTGCTTTGATATTAGACATTATTATTATTACCTCTTAAGCCTGATTGGCACTGCCAAGAACATTAATATTCTTGTGTTTAATTAATTCCACAAGTTCATCACGTGCCGGCCCCAGATATTTTCGGGGATCAAATTCAGCCGGTTTTTCCACGAAAACTTTGCGGATTGCCGCGGTCATGGCCAGACGACCGTCACTATCTATATTTATTTTGCATACTGCGCTTTTTGCGGCTCTTCTTAGCTGCTCTTCAGGAATACCGACAGCGGCTTCCAGTTTGCCTCCAAATTTATTGATCATATCTACATACCTGGGCACAACTGAGGAAGCGCCATGTAAAACAATGGGGAAACCGGGCAGACGTTTTTCAACTTCTTCCAGAATATCAAATCTCAAAGGCGGAGGGACCAGGACACCATTAACCAGCTTGCAGTCTTTGGGTTTAAATTTATAGGCACCATGACTGGTCCCGATAGATATGGCCAGGCTGTCTACTCCGGTTTTCTTTACAAAATCTTCTACCTCATCAGGATTTGTATAATTGGAATGTTCCGCGGAAACTTCGTCTTCTATTCCGGCAAGTACACCCAGTTCGGCTTCCACCGTTACATCATGGGCATGCGCGTATTCCACAACCTGTTTGGAAACTTTTACATTTTCTTCATAAGGAAAATGTGAAGCGTCAATCATTACAGATGAAAAACCGGTGTCTATGCAAGACTTGGCCAGTTCAAAAGTATCACCGTGATCCAGATGCAAACAAATGGGAATACTAACACCCATGGATTTGACCATTTCTACAGCTCCCTGTGCCATATAGCGCAGCATTGTCTGATTTGCATACTTTCTGGCACCGGAAGATACCTGAATAATTACAGGTGATTTTGTTTCCGCGCAACCTATCATAATTGCCTGCAGTTGTTCCATATTGTTAAAATTATAAGCAGGAATAGCATAACCACCCTTAACTGCTTTTTTAAACATCTCCCGTGTATTTACCAAACCTAATTCTTTATAACTAACCATTTTATTTCTCCTTCCTGCTTTTTTCTTTTTAATTAATAAAACCTGCCTCAGAGGTCAGGCTAAAAATTGATAATGCTCAAAAAACTGTCGGCCTTTAAACTTGCGCCACCAACCAGAGCTCCATCAATATTCGGTTGTTTCATAAGTTCTGTAACATTATCGGGTTTCACGCTGCCTCCGTATTGTATAGTAATTGCCTGCGCGGTTCCTTTATCCGATAAAACAGACAACTGATCACGGATAAAAGCATGTACTTCTTCGGCCTGAGCCGGTGATGCTGTTTTGCCCGTACCGATGGCCCATACAGGCTCATAAGCAATAACTATTTTCTTTAATTCATCAGCAGCAAAACCCTCTAAACCTTCCTTGAGCTGAGTTTCTAAAACCTTGAAGGTTTTGTTGGCTTCTCTTTCTTCCAGCTTCTCACCTACACAATAGATAGGAGTTAAACCAAAGTTCAAAGCACATTTTATTTTTTTATTTAGGAAATCGTTACTTTCTTTAAAATATTCTCTTCTTTCAGAGTGCCCTATAATCACATAGCTACAGCCTGCGCTTTTTATCATGAGCGGAGAAATCTCGCCGGTATACGCGCCTTTCTCTTCGGGATACATGTTCTGCGCCCCCAATTTGATTGAGCTGTCTTTTGTTACTTTTTTTACCTCAAAAAGATTGGTGAACGGAGGACAGATTACAACCTCCACATTATTTTTATTATTGAATCCATTAACCAGCTCATCAGCCAGTTTACAGGCTTCATTTATATCCGTATACATTTTCCAGTTCCCGGCTATGATAACTTTTCCCATTTTCTCCTCCTATATTATTATTGGTATGATGATTATCGAAATAATAATGACAACTTTGATAAAATTATTAAGCGACGGTCCAATCAGGTCCTTTAAGGCATCCCCAAACAAATCTCCTGATATTGCATTGGAATATGTAGGCGTACCCGTGCCACCGAAATAACCTTTTTCTATCATTTTTTTACTATTATCCAGCACTGCACCGGTATTGGCATAACTGATAGATAAAAAAATTCCGCTGAGCATGATTCCGATAAATACTGCTGACAAGATTTCAATTCCAAAAAATTTGCCGATTATCACCGGCAGCAAGAAGACTAGAACAGATGGGGCAATAAGGTCTTTAATTATTTTAATACCACTTGTTTTAATAAAACGACGAACATCCGGAAAAGCTTGCTTTTCTTTGAGATAAGGGATGCTGTTCAGCTGTAATTTTGATTCCTCAAACATCTGAATAGTAGAAAACGATAATGCGCGTATTAACGTAGATGACAAAATAAAAGGCAGTAATCCCCCTATAAATAAGGCTGCCAGAATTACCGGATGAAATATAGGTATGGCCTGATATTTAAGCCCGGAAAGTTTTACAAAAGAAATGAACAGCGAAAATACCACAATCAGCACCGCATTGGCCGCGAAATTCTTGGCCAGGGCCGAAAGCGTATTGCCAATAGAATTAAATTGTTCAAAAACCGCATTCTGCGCATATGTGTCACCTGTTTCCATCTTAATTATACCGTTCACATTATCCGCAAATGGCGCGTAGATGGATGACGCGATGATTATCGGAGCCATAGATAAAAGTCCTGTTGCCAGAAGTATAATTCCGTAATACCCGGATAATTTATAGCTGACAAGTATGAACAGGGCTTCAAGAATTATCGGTATATACAGGCTCTTCATACCAACAGCCAAACCGTTAAGCTCGTTGGTAACATGGCTGTATTCAGAAAACTTTACTATCTCTTTAACAGGTTTGTGAGCGTCCGATGTGTAGTAATCGGTAGCAAGTCCAATTACAACAGCCAGAGCAAGTCCCATAAAAATACAAATAAAAGGGCTGTAATTTGGGCTGGTTCCCAGAAAAGATATGAATTGAAAAAACAATACCTGATGATAATTCGAAAAAATAAAAGAGAATATTGTTATTAAAACCAGAGATAAATAAATGCCATGTAGGGGTTTTAGAGTGCTGCCCAGAACTGTTTTTCTTTTCAGGAACAGGAGCACAAATCCTGCTATAAAGCTCAAAAGAATACTGGCTACAATTATTATCAGGGGGTAAGAAACAATATTTACAAATGTTGTAAAAGTAATACTTTTATCCAGGACATAGAGATTCACATAAAAAATTACAGCTACAATTATTCCGACAAATGATTCCACCAGGTCCATGTTTAAAGCCAGTCCATTATTTAAGAAATCACCTATTTTATCGGCAATTGAAGAGACATTCCTGTAATCGTTACAATTAATCTTTTCCTTGCTTTCATTAACCATAAAATTAGAAGAAATATCCGCCGCTTTGGCAAAAATTCCTCCACCGATGCGAATAAAGAAAGAAACTATACTAAGCCCCAACAGATAATAGATGACAGAATTTATTCCTAATATATATAAAGAAACAAAAAGTCCGAGTAAAGGAATTATTATCATCAACAATGCAGTAAACAAACCTGTCCCGAAATATAAATCAAACAGTTTATCGGGTTTTTCTATGGACCTGACTTCTCTTTTTTTTAGGAACATAAAACCGAATGGCAGGCTGAAATTTAAACTGAGAAGCGCAACAAGGCTTCCGAAAAGAAAACTTATGATCCACTCTACTTTAAAAAAAGAACCGTTAAAATAAAAAATAATAAAAATAATAAAAGTAAAAATAAGCAACAAGAAAAGAACTGCCAGAGAGGTTTTTTTCAGCAGATAAACCAGGTTTTCCCTGATCAGATTAATAATATTTTGTAGTCGTTCCAGATTCATAAATAAATTTTACTCCTCATCGCTTCGCTCTTCGCAAAGCGAAGGCTGGTGCACCGTGCAGGAGTCGAACCTGCGGCCCATTGATTAAGAGTCAATTGCTCTACCAGCTGAGCTAACGGTGCCTATTTACATGCCTCATATTTTCTCACAATTTGCTCTACCAGTCCCGAAATGCTCGAAATCTTTGATTTCGTCCGCATTTCGAGGACCCTCGTATAACCACGAAATCATAGATTTCTGGTTCTACGGGGCTGAGCTAACGGTGCCTATTTACAAATACCACTGTCGCGACACAATTTAGTTCTCACCAACTGGCTTTTGAACTCCGCATGACAACGTCCGACAGTCAAGCAAATAATCCGGGGTTATTATATCAGGAAGAATATAGCTGAACAATCTATTAATATTTAAAACAAATCCCTAATTCTATTGTGAAATTTATCAGCGCTACTCGACTTTCGATTCCTTCTGCAAAAAGAGAAGTGGCCTGCCTAGCCGTAGCAAGATTCTTGTCCGCCTTCGATAAATCTATGGCGCGACTAGCCTCGCTTTTTTAATCAAGTCATCTTTGCAAAATGTTCAACTCTCAATAATGATAGTCAACTTAAGGGGGTCGAGTACTTTTAGCTAAAGTTTATTAAGACTTTAGACTAGGAGTACCAAGACCAATTAGAAGTTCAGGTACATCAAATAAAAAAAAACACAATTGATAATAAATCGTTATTCATTAAGGGATTCCAAAGGGAAGAAAACCCTTTGGTTCTGAGCGTCAGCGAAGGGGGTTCAGCGAGCGAATAAAGAGCGAGCGCCGAAGGGGGCGGAGCCCCATTGGACAAAAGTTGATTGTGGCGTAAATCATGGCGCGCCTGAAGGGAATCGAACCCCCGACACCCGGCTCCGGAGGCCGGTGCTCTATCCACTGAGCTACAGGCGCTTAAAACTTATTAAATCCGATACCTATTATACCAAATGCCAACTGAGTCCCGAAATGCCCGAAATCTATGATTTCGTATGCATTTCGAGCTCCGAGATTGTTAAAGTTTTAACTTTCGAACAATCTCTAGAGTCCTCGTCAGACTAATTTCAAAGTCTGACGGGAGATCCTAGAGAAATCAAGGCCTGCGAAGCATGGCCTGATTTCTCGGGACTACAAGCGCTTAATGAACGTATGGTGTGCCGAACAAACTGCATAGTCAATAAAATGTAGTGACTAACGCCTTGTCCCACGTAGCTCAAAGAGCGAAGCGAAGACTGGCGCGCCTGAGAGGATTCGAACCTCCGACACACGGATTCGAAGTCCGTTACTCTATCCAACTGAGCTACAGGCGCAGCGTTGTACATTATGACTTGATATGAACAGAAATACAATACGGTCGGGCGAAGAGCGTTTCGTTATAGTTAATGAATATAATAATATATTCATAATAGGTAACAAAAAAATATATTCAAAAAATAGAATACAAGATTTCTTGAGGAATAAGCGATCTTAATATCAGGGGAAATTGGGGGTATATCATGGAGACATATCAGTTAGGTCTGAGAAGTGATGGAAAAAAGTTTAATTTCTTCATTATCGATGATTGTTCCTATATTACCTATACCTTGTCAAATTTGTTTGAATGTTTCGGCGGCAAAATTTCCGGCACAGCTACTGATGCCCTGGAAGCCATATCAAAGCTGAAGGAATGTTATCAGTCAGTTGATATTATTACTCTGGATATCAGATTAAACAAAGTAGACGGCCGTTCGGTCCTGAAGGAAATAAAAAACATCTGCCCGAAAGTCAAAGTCATTATGATCAGCGCCAATGCTACCCAGAGTGTAATTCAGAATTGCATACTACTGGGTGCCAATCATTTTCTGGCAAAACCCCTCCAAAAAGATGAAATATTCAAAACTGTAAAAAAAATCTGCGATGAGATAAACAAAACCGATAAAACTGAAGTTCGATTATTCAAACAGTTAAATTTATTAATTATTGATCAAACTGCAGAATTATTGAATTTCATAAAAAATAATCATGAAACATTCCGCTGCAAAGTTTTAGAAAAAATGAAAGATTTAAAAGCAACAATAAACAAAATTAACAATCACCCTGTGGTTGATTTGATTATGATCAACTTACCTGAACTGGGAAACGAAGATTTGGATAAAATAAACCAGATACACAAAATTAAACCGTTTGCCAAAATTATACTGATCACCGATAGCAAAAATCCGATCCTTGCAATGAAGGCATTAACTCAGGGTGTTTACGGGTATATAGACAAACAGCTGTCTGATAAACTATTTTATGAAGAACTGATCAATCATTTTTTTAAAATTTATCAGGAAGCCAGAATTTCAGTCTAGTTATTACTTTTTGGTAAAACTGTATTTTTCATAAAATGCTGATTCCCGGGCAATAGCTCCTTTTATTCCACAGATAGCTCCGGCAAATTGCGTAGAAAGCTTTAGTATTTTTTCATTGCCCCACCCTGCCAGAATTCCTTTAATCATCATAGCCGAAAAAGCATCGCCTGCGCCAACCGTATCCACTATATCAACAGCAGAGACCGGACAGGTTACTAATCCTTCACTAGTCCAAAGAATACTTTCTTTATCACCCTGCGTCAGCACAATCATTTTTAAGGGAAAAATTTGCGCCAACTGCCGAACACGCCGAATAATATCTCCCTGCAATTTGAAAATATCACTGAGACTGACAAGCTCATCCTTATTCAACTTAAGATAACTGGTACTGGCCAGCAGATCGTCAAGCACAACATTCTTAAGGTAATCTTTCCGAAAATTGAGGTCCCAAAAAAGCGGAACATTCTTAAACTGCTCCAGCGCATGCAGCACTGTTTTACGACTTTCTTCTTTACGAAGCAACTTTGTCCCAAATGTCAGCAAATGATAATTTTGATCAGACAGCTGCTTTAAATCGGAAATTGTCAGATGGTCTGCTGCAACTTCTTCAGTTATTTGATATGCTGGAATTCCTTCCGAATTTAAGTGCACATTGACGATAGATGTAGAATAAAGATCGTCTTGATAAATTGAGCTAACAGGGAACCCTGCTTTTTTTAGTTCCTGCAATATCCAATTGCCGGGCTCATCCCGACCGATTCGGGATAAAAAATCGACCTTAACATCCTTAAGATGGTGCAAGTTCCAGGCCAGATTGAAAGACGATCCGCCCAGATATCTCGTACCCAAATCAGGATATGCGTCAACCCCTACATTACCGATAACAAGAACGGATGGAACTGAAATAATTTTTTGCTTCATACTAATCTATTATCGTCGCAGATGAATGATTGTTTCAAGTATTCTTATGGGGCTTGCCCCGCGAAGCTCAATCAAAAATTAAGCGAAGTGGGGTGAGCGATGGGGATCGCCTACTTTCACTGACATCCTGTCAGTTCTCTTCGGCCCGGGTAGCGACGCTGACGCCAGCTTCCTGCTGGCTTTTCCTCGCCTGCTCGGCGCGTCTTACCTTTCGATCCCCGATCGCTTTTGTTTAAATTTTGTATAAATACTACTTCAACTACTAATCTAATTATTGGAAATAAAGATAGAGCTACAACTGATTATGTAAGCGTAATCTTCTTATCAGTCCTATAGTTTTTTAAGGGTTTCCAAAGGGAAAGAAACCCTTTGGTGCCGCTGAAAGCGGCAGGGGGTTCAGTGAGGAACAAAGTGACGAACGCCGAAGGGGGCAAAGCCCCATTGGAAAATATTGTTATAAGTATTGGAATGGGGTGAGCGATGGGGATCGAACCCACGACAACCGGTTCCACAGACCGGAGCTCTAACCAACTGAGCTACGCTCACCATAGTTTTATAAGTGGCGCGCCTGACACGAATCGGTCACTGCTTCGCTCGTCTATCCTGACTCGCTTGCTATGACCAAGTTCTCGTCGCTGACGCTCACATCACGTTCGCTTTTCGTCCACCGGACGCGCTCCTCGACTTTCGATTCGTAGAAGCTTCAAACAAATTTTCTAATAGCTAGTTGCAGACAACTAAAAGCTAAAGTGGCGCGCCTGACACGAATCGAACGTGCGACCTACGGCTTAGAAGGCCGTTGCTCTATCCAACTGAGCTACAGGCGCAGCGCAAGTCAATATTTTCCTGTTTATCACGCTTTTTGTCAAATTGAAATCAAGGGAAGTGGTCATATGGGATTTGTTTAAACTAATTGGCTGTGCCAGCAGTAGCTAAACGACAACTGATTCATACTTTGTCTGGTTTCGTCTACGACTACACCGTGACAGGCTTCAGGAATTTATTGTTCTATAAACGTTTAGTTGCAAAAGCCCTTCCAGACTTTGTTTTTAAGTATTGTTCAAATCGTAATGCTTGCTCTCTACTAGTAAAAGCAATAAAAGTTTTAATTTTCCATGGAAGAAATTTAGCTGTGTAACTAACTTCGCCAGAGTTATGAGCTATTAGTCTTTGTTCTAGATTTTCAGTAAATCCAGTATAGAATCTATTTGAAAAGGGAATAGAATTCAGAATATAAACATAATACATAATATAATCTGGCCTGCCGAGTCGAAGTTCGAAGCAACAGAACTGTATCTATAATAAGCCCGGCTTCGTCTAGCGACTTCACCGCGGCTAGTCTTCGTAATCTCGCTTCGCTTCGAACGAAGACTGGAGCGGGAGACGGGTCTCGAACCCGCGACCTCAAGCTTGGAAGGCTGGTGCTCTACCAACTGAGCTACTCCCGCTTATGAAACGTGGTTATTATAACAAGGATAACTATAAACAACAACTACGGAATAAATTCATATTAGTCGGCGTTCATCTGGCTTCGAATCATAGTAATTCAACATTTTTTTAATCTAAAATATATGGAAATTTTTTTTATTTATTAAGTCGTACCGACCATTTTTGCTTCGCAAAAATGGTCGGGGCAGCAGGATTCGAACCTGCGACTCCTAGTTCCCAAAACTAGTGCGCTAACCGGACTGCGCTATGCCCCGCCTACGCCAAGGCTTCGGCGGGCAAGCCCGCTGCCTTAGCAACAAATAA
>JAQURL010000064.1 GCA_028715625.1 Candidatus Margulisiibacteriota bacterium
AAAAACAGGTTAAGGAAAGGTCTGAGGAACTGACCAGAGTCCAGATGGAACTGGAAAGAGCACAACGTCTTTCTGATATTGGCACTCTATCGGCGACTGTAGCTCATGAATTGCGAAATCCGCTTGGCGTCATTCGTACAGCCAACTATAATCTGCGCCGAAAAAACACAAACCAGGATCTGATAAAACATTTTGATAATATAGACAAAAAAGTATTGGAAAGTGACCAGATTATTAATAACCTGCTTAACTATGCCCGGATAAAAACTCCGAATTTTGAAAAAACAGATTTGAGTTTACTCATTCGGGAATGTATTGAAAATATCGTAAAACGCCATGTTGACGAGCCCTTAAAAATAAAAACAGATTTAAAAGAAATTAAAAATCTGATCATCAATATTGATCCTGTGCAAATAGCTGAAGTCTTTATTAATATATTGAATAATTCTTCTCAGGCAATTGTGGGAAATACAGGCGAAATTAACATAAAGGCTGTATTGCTTTCAAATAAAAAAGTGGCCATTACTATCGCGGACAACGGCCCGGGTATACCCAGTGAAGATCTGGGTAGAATTTTCGAGCCGTTTTTTACCCGTAAATCAAAAGGTACAGGCCTGGGGCTAACCATCTGCAAGGAACTGGTTCATTTGCATAACGGAGAAATAATGGTGGAAAGCCAGAAAAATATAGGCACAAAATTCACAATTATCCTGCCAACGAAATAAATTAAAGGCAAACTTAGTATCCAGGAATGAAGATTTCCACGCTTCGCTCGCAATGACTTCGACGGAAATTATTAATACAAGACAAACTTTACCAAAATCTCACCCCACTGGTTTTGTTGAGACACATTCTTGTCCAGAGGAGAAAACTTCCATTTGATGATTGTATTTTTGGCCAGCAGATCCAGCCTCAAGTCCGGTGATTTTTTAATAATGGACACATTAAAAACTTTACCGTCGGAGGTGACCCAGAACTTCATGCGGACATCACCTTCTATGCCCTTGCGTTTTGCCCATTCCGGATACTGAGGTATTTCAGAATATATTATACTTCTATTTACAATTTGTCCGAATAAAACGATATTGCCAGAGGGTCTGATATCCGCTAGCTGATTGCCTGTAGTGCCCCCGGGTATGTCCTTGTCATATTTTCTGTTTTCATTTTCCGGTTCATTGCTAAGCGGTTCGGTAACAAATTTGTTATTATTCTGCTTGGCGTCTTCTTTGAGCATGGCTGTTTTTTGCTCTTCCTGTTTGGGACTTTCCTTAACCTCGGGAAGTTTGATCTTTTCTACTTTTTCCTGCGGTTTCTTGTCTTTGGCGGCAACGGTTGATTTTTTTTGTTTGATAGTAGCTTTTTCTTTTTTTGTTTCCTGCTGCTTTTGAGCCAGTATGGTTTTATTGGAATTAGGGGACTGAGGGAATTCCCTCTCATAGACAAAAGATACTTCCCTGAAGACTTCTTTTTGTTTTACAGGATTAAAATTTAATTGTAAAACAGATAAAACTATAAAAAAAGCAATATGAATAAGAAGTGAAATAATAAAAGCAAAAAAATATTTATTTTTCATCTGTTATTCTTTAATTTTTGTCGCGATTACCAAACGTTCCGCGCCAGCAGCACTGGCAATATCCATAATCTCGACAAGTTTTTCCACCTTAATATTTTTGTCCGGCCTGAAAATAACAACTTTGTCGCTGCTATTCTCCAGCATTTTTTTCAATTCAGCCTGCAAAAGATCTTTATCAGTCAGATTTTCGTTTAAATATATTTTCCCTTCCTCATTAATGGCTATGCTCAGATTATGCTTTACTTCATTTACACTGGTCTTTCTGGCTCCAGGCAAGTCAACCTTGATCCCGGTCTGTGGAACAAATGACGAAGACAAAAGAAAAAAAATAAGTAAAAGGAAAACGATATCAGTCATGGCAACGCTTTCCAGCCTGCTAAAATAAGTACGTCTGCTTTTAAATTTCATTGCTTTCTCTCTTGGTCAGGATATCCAGAAGTTCTATGGAGCTCTCTTCTATTTCAAAAATATGCTGTTCTACTTTTCCTAGTAAATAGTTGTAAAACAGGTTTAACGGAATTGCCACGCATAAACCGAATGCTGTAGTAATCATGGCTTCCCATATACCACCGGCCAGCACAGAAGCGTTTACGCTGCCACCCTGCGCCTCTATTACCATAAAAACTTTTATCATACCTGATACAGTTCCCAAAAATCCTAACAAGGGAGAAATGCCACCCAATGTGGCCAGTGCTACCAGATTTTTTTCCAGCTTGCGGATTTCCAGATTGCCAGCGCTTTCAATAATAGCCCTTAATTCGGAACTGGCTTTATCGGCATTGCGCAAGCCCACCTTAAAAATATTGGAAATAATTGAAGGGTTCAAATTACAATAGCGATATGCTGATTTTACTCCTTCAGTAGTATACAGTTCTTTCATCGCCGGCAGAAAATCTTTGGATTTGTTTCTGGAATTTCTTAAAAAAATCAATCTTTCGATAAAAATAGTTACCCCGATCAGGGAACAAAGGAAAATCAGATAATCAACCGGACCCCCTTTAACAAATAAAAAGTCGTAAACGTTGTATATTCCCGAGAATAAGTTGTTCATAAATCCTCCCTTTTATTTTACCCATTAACAGAAATGAGTAAGGTTTAATATTAAAGTATCATTCTGAACCTGATGTATACAAACGGATCGGATAACGGATGCCCAGAGAGGTTCTCGGCCCCACCTGAAAATAAATGTCCGATACTGAGTCCCCACCAAAAGTCTTTGCTTAACTGGGAATCATAGGCGCAGGATACATCAAAATAACTGTTTTTAAATACTCCCGGACTTCTGCCTAATTCTCTCAAATAATAAGCGCCGGCGACAGATATCTGTCCGTTCCAGATATCCTTTTTATAATTAATTTCAGCAAATTTATCAAATTGGTTGGGCAAATCCTGACTATAAAACGGCACCTGCAGCAGAACATCTATCTTTTCTTCACCTATCTTTAAATCCTGGAACAAACTGCCGGCTTTAAAGACCTGGACATTTCTTATCTTTTCCTGCGCGTAGTAGCCATCCGCATCAAGATCGTCCCACACTTTCAGTGTGCCGTAACTGTATAGATTGAAAAACATATTCTCCTTCAAACCCCAGTAATTATTTAAAGTTACCGACATGCCCATTCTCTGGTCCGGTTCCAGAACAGAATCATTTATCTCGGCATAATCAAACTGAAAAACCTGGTCCATATCCGGCAGTAAACTATTCAACTCAATCTCGCCGCTGAGAGCAACGTCCCTGGTTAACTGCACTTCCCAGCTGTCATCAACTAAAAAACTAAATCCGCTAATTCCGGTGTTTGACCATATGTTCAAACCCATCCGCATATTCTGAGGAGTATCAAAAAAACTGTATTCCCTGGCAGTATTCAGCCTTAAATCAATATAATTATTATTTTTGGAATTCAGCAAAGTAGCTCTGATAATCGAAGGATATTTTTCATTCAAAAATTCAATCTGACCCACGTCAAAAATACCGGAATTATAGAAATAGGAGACTGCAGGATTACCTGCATAGGCATTGGCGTTAAACATTTTACCATAATAGGTTATGGGGATATTCCAGAAAGTTTTCAGGCCGAATTGCAGTGAACTCAAGCCCGCATCCCGCAAATTATTTTCGTACCATTTTAAATTATAAATGTTGTCATCTACGCCCAGCGCGGCAAAAAGCATGGAAGAACTTTTGGCATCCGCGACATAGAGTTTTTCCCCAGCGGTTTTATCCAGTGAAACATAATAAGGATAATTATCCCAGGTATAAGCATGTTTTATACCGAACATCAGATAAGACGGCAACCCGAAACCAACTTTGATTTCATTATAAATATTACCAGTAGTCTCACGATTCAGCAGATTGTCCAGGCCCAGCTTGTACCCTCTGTCCTGCAAACCCGCCATATTTTTCATATATGGTTTGTTCTGCCATTCAATCCGGGGATTGGTGGTAAGCCTCAAGTCCATATCCAGTTTATTGGAATCTTTGGCAGTAACAAAAACATCCGGTAAAACAAATTTCTCTTCATCAGCTCTTAGTATGGAGAAGGATATTAAAACTAATATCAGAAAAAAAATTCTAATTCTCATTCTTCTTTCTGCTCCTTGGCAAATTTGATTTTTTCTTTCAATTCATCATAAAGTTGCAGTTGAAATTCCTCATCTACTTCCTTGGCAGCAGCCAGAGCCATATCATATTTTTTCTGCATGAATAAACTCTGCACGCTGCCATACCTGGCATCAAGCCTTCTGCTACCTTTGGGGTAAGTCCGCACATACATATTATAATACTCAAAAGACTTGTCATAATTCTTCAGATTAAAATAAGCGTCAGCCAGATTAATATAAATATCTTCGTCCATACCAGGGTAACTTTTTATTATTTCTTCATAAATGGCTATGGCTTCATTGGTCATTTCCATTTTTATATAGTTATCAGCCAGAACCTTCTTTAACATAATTTTTTCTACATTATTCTCGGCCAAGTCCAGATACTGGTTTAAATATTCATTAGCCTTGTCAAATTGTCTTAATTTGCTGTAGACCTGGATCAGGCTGCGCAGCACAAGTTTGTACAAAAGTTTTTGTTGTTGTTTTTTAGGCTCTAATGAATTCATTAACGAACTGTAACCTTTTAAGGCTTCATTATAATAATGCAGATTATAGTTGCAGTCTGCCAGCTTGATCAAACAATTGAGTTTGAGTACTTCATCTTTCAGGCCGTATCTGATAAGCAAATCGAAACTGTCTTTAGCCTCAGCGAATTTTTCCAGCTTAAACTGGCTCCAGGCCAAACCATACAGGGCTGAAGGATAAAAAGAAGATGCCCGTGATACCTCCGCAATTACCTGAGAATAATTTATGGCGGCTTCAGTATAATCCTCATCCCTGTAGGCAATCTCTCCAAGGTAATAATGAGCTTCACCTGATCCGGCTACCTGAGAAAAAAACCTCCTGGCTTTGTTCCATTGCCCGGCGTAAAAATTAGTTACTCCTTCATAATAGTTAATCCCGGACAGATATTCTTTATCATTGGGATAGGTTTCCCTAAACTGACCAAGAAGCTGTTGCGCGGCCACATAATTATATTCATAGATAAAAGTTTCTATTGTCCGGAACCGTCCCTCTATAAAAAACTCACCCGGGGGTATAGCCTGAAATAACGCTCTGGCCTGAGAATATTGTTTTTCTTCCATAGCCTTCATTGCCCTTGTATAGATTATGAGCGGGTTATTATCGGCAAGCCCCGCGCTTTTAAAATATGTATCCGCTTCTTTATAGTTCCTGGTTAGAAGATTATTCCAGCCCACTGCATAAAGATAAGCACCTTCCTTATCCTTCAAATTTAAAATTTTGTTATTCCTGATAAAAAATAAAGTCCTCAGTTTGGCAATCCCTTTAAGGTAGTCTGATGAAAGATCCTTCTTCTCTTTCTTTTCATTGTAATAGGCATTAAGACCTTTTTCGTCGTTGTCCATATATATGGAAACAGCTTCTATAAGCTGATAATTATCTTTTTGATCATCTTTCAGCATGTCAAAATTGATTTGTTGAAGAATTTCTTTTAAAACTTTGTAGTGTTTTTCATAAAAATTTGCCACCAGATAATCATAAACAAGTTCATTATCGTTTTTGTTAGCTGTAACATTCCGCTCATACAACCTGATATATTCTGCATATTGCTGCAAGAGAAAGGTTTCTTTCATCGGGTTAGAGGATTTATTTACTTCTGAAAACAAAGGAGACATATTCAGCAGTTGGACATGTCTGATATCATTTCTTTCGGTTAAAGACTGAATTATCTGGGCATGCGAAAAGGTTGAGAAACAAACAATACAAAAAAGGTAAGATAAAGTTTTCTTATAAAAATTCATTATTCCTCAAATAATGCATTAACTCCCATGGACATCGGACCTAAATGTGTACATAACACCACACTGCCTTTTTGGAGAAGGACAGGAACCTTATATTCACTTTCCAGACGTTTCTTCAAAACATTGGCGTCATTATCCAGCCGCGAATGGGAAATCCCTAACATTTTCAATTTAAGTTTACTTCCATTTATTGTATTTTTCAAGTTAGTTTCCATGATTTTCAAGGCATTTTCAAAGGTTTCCACACGAGATAAAATTTTGAATACACCCTCACCTTTTTCCAGGAGTAAAACCGGCCTGAAATTGAGAAGTTCACTTATTATCGAACCGAAAGCGGTCTCTATATTAATATTTAGAAGCCCAAGTGTATTTAGAGTTTTCAGAGATGTTATAGTAACTACCAGCCAGTTATTTTTAATCAGCGTTTCCAGATATGTATCAAGCTTGTCTTCCGACCAGCCGGCATTAACCTTTTCAATCAGCGCAAGTGCCATCATGGTCAGGGCCTGTCCTGATGTTTTGGAATCGAATATCTTAATTTTTACACCTGAAAATTTTTCAGCGGCTTTACGGGCATTTTCCACCGTCTTGCTGAATACTTCAGAAATATGAAGCGAATAAATAACCTTGGCGCCTTCCTGCACAAGTCTGGAATAATGACTGAAGAAGTCTTCGACTGTGGCAGGAGATGTAGTTAAGATAATATCTTTTTTGTTGCCTTCTATTTTTTTATAAAAATCATCTTCTTTAAGATTGAAACCGTCCATAAATTGTTTTTTGTTGATGTTGACATACAAAGGTATAACATCAATATTATATTTTTTAACAAGTTCTTCACTTATGGAAGAAGTGCTGTCCAGAAGAATGCGGACCGGTAATTTTTCTTTTTTGGATAATTTCTGTTTGTTACATAACACCAGGGACTTGATTTCATCCAGCGACAGGCCTCTGTTTTTATATTCCAGGATACACTCAATGACCTTAAGCGAATCTTTGCCATAAACTCTTCTATTGCCAGATGTCCTGAAAACAGGGTCGAGAAGGCCCTTTTCTTCCCAAAAACGAATAGTCCGTGTGGTTATATTATATTTTTCGGCCAATTCTTTGATTTTATAGGTATCTGCCATGATGATCTTCTCCTCTGCACAGAAAATTTGATGTTCGTTAGCTTCGTTTTGACGGAGCCGTTATCATTTTAGCATGGAAATCTTTTAACGTTAAATTGTTATTTTTGTAAATATTTTCCCGGTTGCCTCGACCTCTCCGGTATTAAAATAAAGTTTAACGGTTTCACATTGCAGGTGTCTTTTATTCTGGGTAAGACGCACATTTCCGTAAAGCGTAATCCAGTTATTGCGAAGGTCCTGAATACCGTTTGCGGCTACTATCTCCAGATCAGCCTGGGTATAACGAATCGGGCCACTGTACTCTATAACCTTATTTTTAAAGTCCAGCGCTATATGGTCGGCCTTTAATACTTTTTTCTGTTCGTTTTTCTTAACCGTTGCAGTATTATCAGTGCTGATTATGAGCTCTACCCTGTCATCAATGAACAGTTTTTCTTCGGCTTCCAGATAACGTCCGACCTGGCCTTTCAATACCTGATCTTCCTTTTGAATGACTATATTACCGCCCAGATAATAAATCTCTCCGTCATCGGTTATTTCACGACGCAGGTTATCGCAATTTAATTTAAATTTGTCTGCTTTGATAATCCTTAATTTGCCTTCCATGGAAATTTCGTTTTTATTCAGGTCAACCCATAACTGCTCACCGTTAACAGCAACATCTTTTTCCCGATAATTAAACCCGTTGGAAAATTTTACCCACTGGTTCTGACAATTGAGCAGTCCGTATGTAGCACTGACTAAAATATTGTTCTGCCTGATCCTGATATCATCATATAAATAGAGTGTTTTATCGCGTTCGGTATAGGAAACTCTCCTGGCAAAAAAGCCTATACTCTGTTTTATATCGAATTTGCTTGCCTTTACAAGTGCCGTCACGTCGGTCAAATTGATATTTTTTTCACTGAGCACTACATCCGCGTGTTTTGCCTGAATATCATAAATAATACTTTTTTTATGATTATCGAAAACTGTGCCGTCAATAATATCAAAGAGTTCAATCTGGTCCTGCTTTTTCATCAGTGCCGAACGGGCATGGACTTCCCATCTGGGTGAATTTTCCTCCCAGCCTTTTATAAAAATATCCTTTATTTCCATGAGAGCGTTAAAATTCTTAATGGTTTGCAGCAGTTCTTTACGCGGACTGATAAAAACAAAAACAAGAACTATCAGTCCTAAAATAATAATTCCGATCATAATTTTTAATAATAATTTCATACCAGGGGATAAACTGTTTTATAAACCGGAAATTGAAATATCGGAAAAATAGAGCGAAGGAGTAATGATATTGCCATGATAGGGAAAATTATCCTCATCATTGCCAATCTTAACAACCCGTTGTAATAATTGCAAGAAATTCCCCGCAATTGTGAACTGTTTCACAGCACCGGTGATCTCGCCGTTTTTCACCTTGTAACCGGATGCGCCCACGCTGAAATCACCGTTTATGGTATTGGCAGTATGCATACCCATGATACCGCTGATAATAATCAGTTCGTTATCCTGTTTTTTCCATAAATCCTCATAACTATAAGGCCCTTTATCGATAATAAAATTACTGGGGCTAATTTGCGGTGATCCCTGATAAGAAGACCTGAGGGCATTTCCGGTAGACTTGGTTTTTTCTTTGGCGGCTGTTTTCAGATCATACAAATAATTTTTCAAAACGCCCTTTTCCACAAGTGTCTTTTTTGCAGCCGGTGTTCCTTCGCCGTCAAACAGATAGCTGCCCAGACTGTCGGGCAGAGTGGCATCATCGACCATGAATAATGATTCGCCGGCAATACGCTCCCCCATTTTCCCGGCAAGGACCGATTTATTATTCTGCACCCGGTCAGCAGAAAATAGCTCCACGAATGTAGATAAAAACAGGGCCATGGCATCGTTTCTGAAAATTACCGGATAGTAGCCGCTTTGTACAGACTTGGCATTTAACATGGAATAGGCCTGATGCGCGATATTATAAGCCAGTCTGTCCAGATCAATAGCAGCGAGTTTGTTCTTGTAATCGGCATATGAACCAGCTTCCGCCTGACCCGCGTCCTCAGCTATTACATCCCCGCTATAACCAAAATGTACGCTCTTGTCCTCAAGAATGGAACTGAATTTTGTTTTATAGAACAATTGATTATAACTTTCGGCATAGACCAAATGCTCAATATTGGTTATGGTCTTATGCTGGGCAAATATCTTTTCTTCGAGATAGAGCAAGCGCTTGATTTTTTCCGATATGGACAAGTCGAAATACGACAAGTCCAGCTTGTCGCCAGCAGATTTACCGGCAGGAATATCGGCATTTATTTTGAAAAATTCATCAGGCATCATGTAGTTTAATATAAATTTAGCTTTATCCGCTGCCCTAGAAATACTGTCTTTTTCCAGATCATTGGTATAAACAAGGCTCATTTTTTGATCTTTTAAAACTCTTACAGCGCAACCGGTTTCGGTATTCTCCTTGAAGTCCTCCACCTGTTTGCCGCGGCAACTGATGTGCCGGTCCTGTTCACTCACCAGATATACGTCCCAGTTGTCAAAAGAATGTTTGTTTAATTCTTTTTCTGTAAAATCAAAAAACTCTTTTATTTCACTATTCACTTTTCATTCCTCACTCCGCCTCTCTCCCCAGCCCTCTCTCCGTAAACGGAGAAAGGGAGGGAAAAAGTAAACCCTTAAACCTTAAGCTTTCAATCTAAAACTTCCTTCGTCCTTCACTCTCTCCTATTAAAAAAGATTTCTCCTTAAAAAAGATTTCTCCACTTCGCTCCCTTCGAGAACCTCAGGGAGCCGGTCACTTATGCACTAATGTACTAATGTACTTCCAATTTCCCACACTTAGTTTGACCGTTCATACTTCGTCATGCTCAGTATGACGGCATCCCCTTTCAACTAACACTTATCTCCTACCACTTATCTCCTATTCACTGTCCCCCGATAGTCATCTCTTTTATTTTTATTGTGGGTTGCGCGTCCGCCACAGGAACGTGGTCGTATTTTCCGCAAACACCAGGCAAAAAATATTTATCGTTACCTACCATTTCAATCTGGTGTAAAACATCCGGTCCGTTTCCGATAAGGCTTGCGCCACGAATCGGCTTGTCTATTTTACCATTTTTGATCAGATACCCTTCGGCAACCTCGAAAACAAAATCACCGTTAGTAATGTTCACCTGACCACCGCCCATTTTTTTTACCAGCAGTCCGTTCTTTACAGAATCGATTATCTCGGATGGGGAGCGGTCGCTATTTTCTATAAAAGTATTACTCATTCTTGGCACTGGCTTACTGTGATACGACTCTCTTCTGCCATTTCCTGACAGAGTTAAACCCAAAAGCCCTCCATACATTCTGTCTGTTAAAAAACTGGTCAGAATACCCTTATTAATAAGTATCGTTTTTTGTGGTTTCACACCTTCGTCATCAATACCATAACTTCCGTATAAACCCGGGATACTGCCATCATCGATAACCGTGACAATCTCGGACGCCACTTTTTTACCCATGTTATTTTTAAAAATAGAACTATCTTTATAGATAAAGTCCGCCTCCAAAGCATGTCCGCAGGCTTCATGAATCATTGTACCTCCAGCTTCGCCCATAAGCACAACCGGCATTTTGCCAGTAGGAGCCTGCTCGGCATATAACATGGTCAAAGCGCGCTTAACTGTTTTCTGTACGACTTCTTCCGGCGGATAAAGTTTGAGCAAATCAGAACCTCCGGTAATACCAGGACCTTCATAAGCTGTCTGGGTGGCCTGACCATCCTGCGCGACAATATGAAGCATGTAACGGGTATAAATCCTTCTGTCTGTTGCATGTTCTCCGAGACTATTGGCAATCACAATATTTTTTTTGGCATGAAAATAGCTGAGGGTAACCTGAATTATTTTGTCGGACATGGAATAAATATTGTTATTGGTCTGAAAAAATTTGTCTATGATCTGCTGATATTCATCCAGGTGAATCGACGAAGCTGCGCTTTCTTGAGTTATTTTTTTACTTTTTTGCGCAACCGCTTCCTGTTCGCTCTGCACAGATTGAGCTATATTACGGGCAAGCATCAACAAACTATCTTTGCCTAACTGATCGGAACAAGCACTATAGGAACGATCTTTATTTACTGTACGAAGATGCAAGCCCTTGTCCATACCTGACTTGATCATCTTCACTTTTTTATTTTCCAGCACAAAGGAAAACAATTCTTCGTCTTCGAGATAAATATCGGAAAACTGACCGCCGGCCGATAAAGCAACATCCAGGATTTCTTTAATTAAGTCAGGGCCCAGCTCCTGCATGGATCAGACTTGAATTCTCATTAGTTCTTGGTAACCTTCGATTATACGGTTACGAACCTGCATTGTGTAATTCAGGGCCATACTGGCTTCCTCCACAGCAATCATTACCTCATGTAAGTCCATGGTTTTATTTACAGTATAATCCTGAACAAAATTATCAGCTTTATTTAAAAGACTATTGGTTTCTTCGATATTTTGTTTTAACATATTGGAAAATTCAGTGGCGAAACCTTTTCCAGCCTTGCCAACTGCCTGTTCATTTCCTATAACCCCTATACTATTGATTGACATATCTGACATATTTTCTTCCCCGATGGCGTATAATTATTATATGCCGATTTAATGAAATTGCAACCCCTGCTTACCTACCTTCTTTCTCTCCTGATCCACAATTTTCCTAATATAAGCAGACATGGACATTTTATTCAAATAAGCCTGGAGCCTGACAAATTCGTATTCTTCATTAGATACAGTGACATTTATGGCTAATCGTTCAAGTTCTTTTTTTGTCATATCTGAATCTTAATGAGAAAAGAGTTCCCAACAGGTATCAGGGGAAGACCTCTGATACCTGCCCTCGACTTCCCCCTAAATGTCGAACCCCCTGTACAATAAAACTTACAATTTCTTAACAAAGTTGTATTAATACAATACATGAGAAAAATATTGTTGTCAAACAATGGACAATAAAAATTGTAATATTTTACTACAATAGTGTTGCAAATATACAAGACCGAACTCTACCTATAGTGTAGGGCCAACCAATTGGCAAACAACCTTCCATGTATCTTGTTGTGAGGCTTTGTTCCGTTTTCTTTAATAAAAGAAACGCAAAACCATTTCCACTTTTTGAATGGCGCAAAAAGTGGAGAAAAACGCCTTTTGCGCTGTGCTTCAGAGCCTTGAATTGTAGCAACTCATTACGCTAACAGGCAAACTCGACATCCTGTCTCGGTTGCCTTAGCCCGTCTATCCTGACGGGCCTACGCGCCATTCGTTGACAATTCTACGGCTCTTTCGCTATGCGCAGAAAAGAATGCGGGATGCACATCCTGTTCATCAGACAGGGCCATTTTGCTAGCCTTACGCAACGGTACGTTTAGAATGTAAAGGCAGAATTCCACCTCTCTCCCCGACCCTCCTCGCCCCGGCGACTTGTCTCGGCGAAGCACAGCGAAGACGGAAGCCTCCGGCGTAGCACGGGTCTCCGTAATTGTCGGTCGGGATGACATTCAAAACTTTTAATTACTCTCATCTTCAACGTCAGAACGAGTTATTAATTTGGCGAAAATAGAAATGCAGGAAAAAGTGAACAATACCAAAAAAGTGATATAGGGGTTTAGCCAGGGCCGCAGATAAAACGATATTACAATAACCGCAGCCAGATTAAATAAACGAACGAAATAAAAAATATCGAAAAGCATTGCTTTGTTTCCTGTTTGCCGGTATTTAAGCAAAGAACGCAACTGCAGACGGAAATTAATAAAAGCCACAAATACCGCGAGCAACAGGCTGGGCAACCATTCGGGTTTATTAAATGTGAAATAAATTGCCAGCAGGCTGTAAATCAGAAGCGCGATATTTTCTGTTTTATTTTTATAGGTAAAGATATAATTCACTTGGAGTCCATGTCCATAATAATTTTATAAACAACATAAAAGCCACCCACCGCGCCGAAAATTACACCGCCGATCATAAATATATTATGCAGGTGGAAAAAATTATCCAGCCATTTCCCTATAAAATAAAACAAAGCCACAGAGCCTACGAGAGTAAATCCTATCTGATAGGCAACAGTCATACTTCTCCCTATTTCACCGCTGTTTCTTTTGTCTTTTTTATCTTTTTCCATAGTTTGAAATTTAATTTTTATTAACTATTTCGATGGCGGTATCCAGCATTTTCATGCGGGTCTGAATAAGCTGAGTGTTGGCGTTGTATTTATTGGTATCAGACAGCTTGATCATAAGCCGGGAATAATCTACGTTAGAATTCTCGTAAAAACCCTGTTTGACATTGTAACTATCGGCATCATGGACAGCACCGGACATACTATCATCAATATAAAAAAATACATGATTAACGCTTTTCAAAAGCTTGTAGTCATCAACGTCAAAAACCCCTAATTGCCCTATCTGATTATTGTCGCTGTCATACAAATTGCCCTTGTTATCGGCTTTTACTGTTTTATATTCGGGTATAGAAATGGAGGCCCGGTTTATGTCCAGAACAATAAATTTGCCGGAAACGGTAACCAGTTGCCTGTTCTCGTTAATTTCAAAACGGCCGTCACGCGTAAACAGTATTTTCCCCAGATTATCCCTGACCATAAAGAAACCTTTGTCTTCGAGGGCGAAATCGAGATTCTTACCGCTGTTTATAAAGGGTCCGGGGTTAAAGACATGAGAGTAAGAATATAAAACCGTTTTGTCTCTGGGATTACTGACAGAGGTAATTTTTACTTCCCTGTAACCGGGAGTTTTTAAATTGACCATATTCTCCATGATGATCCCGTTTTGCTTTTCCAAAAAATCCATACCGCTATTGGCAATGTCAATAGTGCCGTCACCGGCAAAAACAATAACGAACATCATTATCAATATTGTGACTATAAATCTCATTTTGGCCCCGGGTTTGATCTTAAATTATCAAATTTGCTTTTACCCTTCTTCTTTTGTTCGAGCTTGTAAACAAAGGCCAGAACTTCCGCGACCAAAGTATAGAGCTCGGGCGGGACTTCGGTTTCCAGTTCCAGTGAGGACAAGAGTTTGGCCAGCGAAGAATCCTGATAAAGAGGCACTTCATTTTCCTCAGCCAGACGAATTATTTCTTCGGCTATGCTGCCCTTTCCTTTGGCCACGAGAATTGGCGCGGCATTCTTTTCGGAATCATATTTAATCGCTGCCGCGACTTTGATATCTGTTTTTTTACCTTCTTCAGCCATAATTATTTCTCTTCCTTGTTTCTTTTTCGTCCTTGGTCAGACTCAGTGCTCGGTCGTCCCACTTGCGGGGACTGCTCAGGGCTCGGGGCTCTGAAATTCGGATCTTTAACATAAAAGTACCAGCTACTCATGAATTAAAGATTTCTCCACTTTGCTCCCTTCGAGAACCTCAGGGAGCCGGTCACTTATGCACTTATGTACTTCCAATCTTCCTTCTTCCCTCATTTCCCTTCGTCACGTTTCACCCATCAACTTTCAACTGTCATACTTCCCTTCGACAAGCTCAGGGTAAACTAGCTCAGTATGACGCTTTTCACTCTTCAACTGTCTCTTGGTCATACTTCCCTTCGACAAGCTCAGGGTAAACTAGCTCAGTATGACGCTTTTCACTCTTCACCAGTTACGCTTCTGTTCTGATCCTTCTCAAATCTTCCAGATCAATGGTCGGGTTTAATATTTTATTTATCTGTATCTTTTTCACCTGCGAGCTGATTCC
>JAQURL010000065.1 GCA_028715625.1 Candidatus Margulisiibacteriota bacterium
GCTACTTTTTTTATTTTTCTGTCGCTTTTTACTGAACTCCCGGTGCAGATATTAATTATTTTTTGAAAATCCAGGGGAAATACTGGGTCCCTAGTGTCATAAAAGAATACGGTTCTGCCTGCAATATGGCAAATAAATGCTCCGGGCAGGAAATCCCAAAGTTTGCCGGCTGATCTGAGATATATATCTGTCTTGCCGGTGACTACGTGCATCAGCTCAACACTGCCGCTGCCCTTATGGGTTTTGGCAATATTAAAGGGGAGAGCATGCAGCATAAAGTCATTTTCTTTATTGAGTTTGTTCTGAATGTAGGAATTGGTATTCACGAACAGACCTTTTTTAAACAGATTGATCCTGTCAAATTTTCTGTTCCCCGCGACTATGACTCCGATTCCGGAAATACCTATAGTGAGCACTTGGTTGAATGGTTCCCAGACGATACTGAACCCTTCAGCCAGCTTGTCATCTTTGTTTATTTCCATCCTGGACAAGACAAAGCAACAGTTGCGCCCGCCTTCTTTAAATGTTTTAGTGCCGTCCAGAGGATCATAAATCCAGACTGCTTTCGGCTTATCCTGGAAAACGGTTTCGTTTTCCTCGCTGATGATCATATCTCCGGAATAATTAGCTGATATATAATTCTCGATCAGGCTATTTATTTCCAGATCAGCTTTGGTAACTATATCCATTTCCACATCTACGGAAATATTGTGTGAATTTCGGTAGCTTGTCATAATTCCGGTTATTTCCTGCAAAAGCGGCAAAAACAGGTTTAGTTGTCTTAAACGCTCCCGAGTTTCAGGTTTGTTTAATGTACCCCTGGAAGCTTTTCTGAAATTAACCGGTGCATTTGTGCCTATCAATAAATCGGCTGTTTTTATAATAAGAGAAAGGTCTGCTGCAGTCGGTAGTTTTCTTCTATATGAAATGATCTTTTTGCGCATCATGGTTCAGCTATTTCCGTTTTTGTTACAAAATTCAGGTGAATAAACCCTGGCTGAAGATTGATAATTTCATATTTCTCGGCCAGGCTGATGATTTTAAACGGCCCATATGCGGGTTTGGCTCCTTCGCGACATACGGCTACATGCAGCACTATATGCGGTTTTTCGAGAACAGCAATCAAACCGTCAAGCATTTCCCCGGAAGCTTCAATCAGGGCCTCCACAGCGTTTTCATCTTTTAGATTATTTACACTCAGAACATTAATGCCTGACCCGAATTCGTTGGCTATGGTCTGAATCGTGCCGCGAAAAGCCCGGCTGATAACTTCACCGAAAAATTTTACCTTGAAGGCCTTAGTATTAGCGGTTTTTTTTATGCCATCCAGAGCTTCTGTTATTTCTGCTTTTACACCTTTAGAAAGCACGGATTTTTCCACATTTTTAAGTTGCAAGCCCAGTTCTGTGATTACGATTTGCGGATAAAGAGAAGTCTCTTTCCAAAGCAAAAGTTTTTGCGGGAAATTTTTTATAAATGTTTGTTGATCTGCATATCTTACCAGACTAGATATTTTTAACTTCAGATTATCAGCGGCTATTAATTTTGTTTGCATGTCATACTCTTTTTTTAATATGTCGTTATATGGAAATATTAATTTCAATATAATGTGAGAATTGAATTTGCGTCGCATTTTGCGATAGCAAATTTATTAACTCATTTTTAGTCAGTTGAAACATAAATGCTTCAGGAAATCTTGCGATATTCCTTCTAACCTGTTCATGTGAGCATTTCACTTGTACACCATATGCCGCCTCTCTCCTGTCGTGTTGCGACATCCTCTCTCCGCCTGCGGATAAAGTGGGCATGAGCAAAGCGAATGACCGGGTGAGGCGGAATTTAACTTGTTCATAAGTTCAGTGTTAATTTATTATTTTTTATCAATGAGATATACTTTAAATAAAAAAATAACAAAGGAGCTAAAATATGCAAATCGGAGTTTGCGGTATATCCTGTGAAAAATGCCCGAAGATGACCAAAGGTCAGTGCCCTAACGGTGACATCGGCTGCAAACCGAAAGAAAATAGGTTCTGCGCCATAGCTACATGTGCTTTTAAAAAAGGTATAGCGCTCTGTTTTGAATGTACGGAATTTCCTTGCGAAACCACTAAAAAAGGGCCGATAAGTTACGGATATTGCTGCTATTTGGCCGGCCGGAGTTAAAAATATTCCCAGCGATTTTTAGAAAAAAAGCATGCAACATCTCGCTATTCTGTTCGATAATTTATTATCAGTAAAAATAAAGGAGAATGACTTGCTTAAATATAAAATTATATCCGATAAAAAAAACACAACTCTCCCGGATACTGATAAAGCGGGGAAATTAGAGTTAATAAAAGAACTCACAAGTTATTTAAGGGATTATCAGGTTCCAATGACAAGAGTTATAAAGGAAAGACTGGATAATTGTTCATTATCGCAATTAAAATCCTTGCATATTTATATAAAAAGCCTTGTTCACCAGTATAAGCTGGCAAAACAAGATGAAAGCTTTATAAATGAACAAGTTCTGATTGAATTGAGAGATCATTTTAATCTTTAATACCATAAACTTGTAGCTAACCTGCCGACTTTCTGTAAGTCACATTAATCGACCGTAATCTTGGAGTTCATAAATAAACTTCAGAATTTTATGTTTGCACCTTTTACAGTTTTACACTTTATAAGATAATTAAAGAAATTATGCCGGCAGATTATATAAATACACTCAACCTGACCATCAGAAGCCTTTTCAGAGATATTTTACGCATAACTTTTTTTAATCCGGCGTTGGCTTTATTTGCTTTTAGAACCATAAATAACCAGAAAAACGCGGCCCGGCTCAGAAGAATTAATGCAGAACGGGGTCTGCATGTTCCTGCTTTTATGATTTTCAGTCTGACCTCAAAATGCAACCTTAATTGTCACGGCTGCTACTCCAAAGCCTTTAATCGTTCCGGCAACAAAGAAATGAGTAATGAACAGATAATAAAAGTGTTGCAGGAAGCTTCAGAGCTGGGAATATCTATTGCTTTGCTAGCCGGAGGAGAACCTTTTACAAAAACAGCTTTTCTGGAGATGACGGCACAGCTTCCCAACATGATTTTTCCGGTATTTACCAACGGCCTTTTAATAACCGAAGAAATTGCTGAAAAGCTGCAAAAACAAAAACATGTTATCCCCGTTATAAGTATTGAAGGTTATGCCGATTATACTGATAAACGGCGAGGCGCCGGAGTTTACGCCGGTATTCATAATGTTCTGAATAGATTAAATAAGCACCATGTTTTCTGGGGTATGTCCATAACTTTAACCAGACATAATTTTGAGATTGTTACACAGCATCAATTTATCAGAGAGCTTGTGTCTTTAAAATGCCGGCTTTTCTTTTTTATTGATTATATACCCGTGGAAGAAGGTTCGGACGATAAGGTCCTTACTATCGAGCAGCAAGAAAGTGTGAGGCCGTTGCTGGCAGAACTGCGTTCCAGGTATCGGGCTCTGTTTATAGGTTTCCCCGGTGACGAAGAAGCCTTCGGCGGTTGCCTGGCCGCGGGCAGGGGATTCGTGCATATCAGTCCTGACGGTAGTCTGGAGCCTTGTCCTTTTTCTCCCTATTCCGATATTAATGTTACTACAGCAGGCTTAAAAGAAGCGTTGAACTCAAAACTTTTAAAAACAATCAGGGATAACAGCGATAAACTGCAGGAACATAGCAGCAGTTGCGCCCTCTGGGAAAACAGGGATTGGGTAGAGTCTCTGCTTAACTAAACTGTTCCAATATTTTTTTTCCATGGATTTTTAATCCGGCCGTACGATAATTCCTTTGGATTAAACCGATAAAATCGGAAATGTAGGATAGCAAAGGAGCATTTCATGATGAATTATAAAATAATTTCCCAGCTTAGCGCAAAGGATCAACTATACCTGATGGTTTGCAAAAACATTACTGATGACGCGCTCGAAAAACTGCTGGCTGAACTTAATAAAGGTGTGCCGGGGAAATTGACTTTGTTAAAAGAATTATATGAAAAAGGTACTGTTTTTACAAAAAAACAGCTGATAAAAATCGCGGTAAATTTTCAGGCTGATAAGTATTTGTTAAAGGATATCATAAATAAAACCAGGGAATTCGCTAATAAAAATTACATTAAACTTTCTAAAGAGATAGATTTTAAAAACAGCAAAGTTCTGCCCAAAGAAAAATTTCATTACAATCAATACACCGGAGATTTTTTTGTTGAAGGACAAATAACTCCGGATGAAAGCAGGGCTTTACTTGCGATATTCAAAGAACAGTCTGACAGGATGGCACTCTCTGACTTTAAAAATTTTCTTATTGAAAAAGCTGATTTGCTGGATTATATGTTTGATCAAATCTTGCCCGTCATTGAAACCCTTAATATGAAGTTATGGCTTGAATTTAACGGGAACCATTTGTTGTCGCCAAAATTCAGCAAAGTTAACTGGCTGTTAAATTCTTTTTCTTTGTATGAAATGATGGAAGATGATCGTATGTATTCTTCAAATAAACTGCTCGAGGTATTGGCAACTGATACAAATAGAGTGCGTCAGTTATTTGATAAGACTTATGATTTGTTGAAAGGTGAAAACCTGTATACCGAGAAGAGCGTTTGCGGATATGATCATCCTGTCCGAAATATTTTATTTTTATGCGCCAAAACCGGGAAATTAATTCCCAACCAGTATACTCAACTTTTGCTGGAACATAATGAAAATATGTTTTTCGCTTTTGACCATGACGCGAAAAGGGAAGCTGATAGAAGTTTGTCTCTTTTAATAACTGATAAACAATTGGATGAAAAAAAGTTGAACAAACTTTTCAATAAATTATTCGAACACTATTTAAACTGTACGAAAAAAGAGTGTGAGGACCGTTTATTGTACTTTATGGTAAAGTCGATACAATCCGGTAATATAAAAAATTTATGGGACAGACAGGTGCTTTTTGATCATCGAAAAAATGATTTCAACGAAATAACAGAAGCTCTTAAGCAGGCCAAACAAAATTTTCAAAAAGTTTCAACAGGAAGGTCCTGATTATGAAAAGCAAGATAATTTCTCAACTGACCGCCAAGGACCGGCTGTTCCTGATGGTTTGTAAAACCATGACTGATGAAGGACTGGACAAACTACTGATTGCTGCCGAGCAGGGTGTGCCCGGCAAACTTGCTTTATTAAAAGAATTGTATGAAAAAGGCATTATTTTGACAGAGAAACAGTTGATTAAAATAGCTGTCAACTATCAGGAGGATAAAAAATTACTAAAAGATTTAATAAATTCCCTGAAGTTTTCTTTAAGGATGAATAAGGAATCGGCTGATTATGCCTTTGACCTCATGCTACCGGTTATAGAAAAAATAGACATAAATATATGGATGGGAATAAACGCGAATATATCGTCGCAATATTTTCATCCTTTACATCTATTAATACAGGCTTTTGCCGGCACAAATATGAAGGAAAATCACACTGTGTATTCGGCGCAGGAGCTGGTCCCATTGTTAAAAAAAGATGCTGAGAGGTTAAGGAAACTATTTGATAAAACTTTTAGTCTCCTGCATGAAGAGAATAAATATACACAAAGACCCTATGGAGGTTATGATCACGCTTTAAAAAACATACTGGTGTTGTGCGCCGATACTGGGAAGTTAACTCCGAATCAGTATGTTCAGCTTATCATCGAGCATGATGATTCATTATTTTTTTTAAATGAAAACGCCAGAGAAGAAGCTATCTATCAACTAGGTTTTTTAATAAATAGAGGAACAATGGATGATAAAAAATTAAACAGGCTTTTTAACAAGTTATTTGAACATTATAAAACTTGCACTGAGACCGAATGCTCAGGTCGAATCTTATACCTTCTCGTTGATATTATAAAAAAAGGCAACATAAAAAATTTATCTGCAAGACAAATATTTTTTAACCGAAGTCTATTTAAGGAAAGTGAAATAGCTCAAGCCTTAATCAATGCGAAATGTGGTAATCAGGTCTGACTAATCGTTAAACACAACAAATATTGTAATTCAAAAAGTTTCTCGATAAACTATTATTAATATATAAGAATAGGGAGAATAAATATGAGGAATATTTCCAGAATTTTTTTGTTTGTACTGTTTTTGGGTACGTGCCTGTTGGCTCAAACGGTTGATCCGTTGCTGCCTGTCATTAATGTGGGCTGGGCGGCCATGTTCAATAAATGGGCCATGAACCTGGGCTGGATCATTGTCGCCTCCATCGGTTTCGGTCTGGGCACCGGGATTGCGATTAAAATTTTTGATTTGGTTTCGGTTGGAATAGATGAATGGGAAGAAGTAAAAAAAGGAAACCTGGGTGTTGCCGCTATTATTGTCAGCATTATAGTAATGGTTGGTGTCATAGTGGTAGTAAGCATTTCTTAATGAAAAAATTTCTAATAATTTTTCTGACATTTTCAATAATGTTTGCAGCCGATAGCCTTACCTGGCAGAGAAAAGGCGGGGTGAACTATATAATTATTCCCGAGATAACCAAAGGCCAGAGCTATGATATCCCGTACCCGGGCCTAAAAAAAGGACAGACCGTTACTTTCGCGGTAATGGGCAGAGGAACTGGCAATCTGGACGTAGATGCCATGCTTTATGATGATACCAATACTTCACTTTCCTCAGATACGGAAGTCGGGCCGATAGCTGTTGTTTCTCATTATTTTGACGCGGACACTCCTGTTTCTCTAAAAGTGACATGTTCCAGCGGCAAAGGCCCCCTGGTTATTTATGCCGAGGAATCATCCAGATTGACCAAGATTTTAGCCGGTCTGATCATGAAATGATTTGTTGACTTGATTTATTCCAAAAAATTTTGTATAACTAGATAGTGTATCGCTTAGTTTGCGGTCATGTTAGTCGGATTACAGGGGTTCTGGCTAAAAATCAAATTTTAGGTGGAAAATGGAAAGTAAAGCACGGAGGATGATTTTTTCTGCGCGTTCGATTCTAAAAATCGGGTTTGTACTATCTGTATTTTTTCTTTCTTTTGCTTATCCGGTTGTTCCGGAAATTTTATGCAATAACAAAACTCAACCCCAATGGATTTCAGATATTATGAAAGATATTAATGCCCAGATAGATAAATATGCCTTGCCTGGCGGTATCGTAGGAATAGTCATAAAGGATTTAACCACCGGAGAATATTTTTCCATGAACGGAAATATTATTTTTAATCCTGCCAGCGTTATTAAGGTACCGGTTATGGTGGAAGCGTTTCATCAGGTAGAAAAAGGAAAATTGTCTCTGGATGAAAGACTTGTTTTGAGACAGGAAAATAAACTGGTAGGTTCCGGAAGTCTGCAATATTTTCGCTGTGGTAAAAGGTTTTCTGTTCGCAGGCTTATAGAGCTTATGATAACTGATAGCGATAATACTGCTACAAATATGCTGGTGAATCGTCTGGGCATGCAGAATATTAATGAATATATGCGCCGTCTGGGATTGCGTCACACTGTAATCAAAGACCCGACTATGTTTTGTAAAGTTGAGGGCCAGCATAATATAACTTCTCCTGTTGATATGGTAATACTTCTGGAAAAAATGTATAAAGGTACACTGGTAAGTAAAGCCGCTTCTGAAGATATGTTGAGTATTATGAAAGGTCAGCGTCACAAATGGGGGATTGCCAGATTTTTACCTCCTACCGTTACCATAGCCAACAAAACCGGCTCACTTGATTTTGTGCGCAACGATGTAGGGATAATACTGGATAAAGATAAACCCTATGTTATATCAATATTCAGCAAACATCTACCGTCCAATCATTATGGAAGTATCCTGGTGGGTTCTCTTTCCAAAGTGGTTTACGAACGTCGCAAGCAAACCTGATCTTTTCAACTGCCCGGCAATCTGCCATTATATCTTTTATGAATGGTCATATACAGGTCAGGGAATTATTTAGCGACACTGGTAATCTCAGTGCATACGGCTTGAATTATCTTGACAGCTTTTTTCCTGAATTCGGTGAGTTGGCCAACCATGGCCGATTGGATTATTCCCGTCGCAGTCACACTATAATTACGCTGGAAAGCTTTTATAAAGTTCTGATTGGAAATTATAAGGGATTTTGTCGTATTGCTGCCAATGCCGGTTCGTCAACTTTTATAACCGCGGATCAATTTCATGATTTACAACAAATAATTTTAAAAAATTGTTCAACTTCAAAGGACCTGGAATATTTATTTTTGCTGCTGCTCACCCATGATTTTGGAGTACTTCATGGGGGAGATTCCCGACATTTTGTAAAAAGCGGAGTAATGTGTGCGAAATTTTTTAAATCCGCCGGATTTGATGATCCATATATATGCATGGCTCAAAAGATAATAGGAAATCATTCTTATTTCGGTGATTTATTTTTAGGTGAAGCCAGCACAACTTATGGTTTGCGTTTATATGAACAAATTATCGGACCGGAAAAGCAGCCCGAACATTTTTGGGAGTTGTTGTTTATTGTAAATGTTCTGGATATTAACAGCAGTGGCGATGGTTATCTAAGCGACAGGAAATATTCTGATTTAAAAAAAATACTAAAAATAAACGGTTTGAAAAAATTGAACAAGAAATGGTCTGAAGAACGTTATTTACATCTTTTACCGCATAAAAAAAATGGGGAAATTTTTTACTTAAATAATAAACAAAGTTTGCCGTCCGGAGCTGAAAAAATATATTTTCAATACTTCCATTATATTGCGAACAGGCTGGAGGATAATCAACTTGTAAATATGCTGCGTCTGGCAATTTTTTTGCTGAGGATGAAAAGTCAACGGAAATTGAACTGCTTTGAATTTATTTCTTTTTCCTCGGATGCCGAGAAAGATTTTCATTATATCGAGACTTTGCTGGATACATCTGTAAACTCCGAAGAACAAATAATCCTGAATAGCAGAAACGAAGGTCGGGTTAATGGTATTACTTTTAACATAACAGCTGATGACGGTTATTTGGATTTTCAGGTCGGCTGAAGGATTTCTTTTTGATAACGGATCAGAGCAACCGTTTCTTCCGTGGTTAGGACCAATTCGGCTCCAAGATTGGCAATGTTTTGCCTGGCCAACAGGTAATAGGGTCTGCGTATCAGGTTCCCGGGAACAGGTACTTCGTTAATAAGCCCCGGATTAAATCCATATAAATTCGCTACATCCTGAGCTAGTTGTTTGCGAGTAACAAGCTCAGGTCCAGGCAGATGAATTATTTTATAGGGTATTTCTTTTTTCATGAAAAGGTATCCCAGTTGCAGCAGCCTGTATCCGGTTTCCAGTGCGGACGCAAAATATCGGGCTTCATTTTGGAAAACATTTAAAGGTCGGTCAGCCATCAACGTTTCTTTTACCTGATCTTCCCAGGTTGTTTGATATTCCGTGAAGCCCAGGGTATTGGAAAGCCTTGTAATTAACGTAGAAATATTGGAACCGTAAATCAGTTCCTCACCGCTTTTTTTGGATAAGGAATATGTATTTGAATCCTGCGGATCATTTTCGGAAAGTGTTTCAGACAGTGAGTCGGAAATTTTATAACCGTCAAAAACACATTCGGTAGACAGTTGGATTAACTTTGTCGCCGGACTCAGCGCGCCGATCATATTTGCCAGAACGTTCGGGAACGTGGAATTCAAAAGCCAGGCCAGTTTTTCATTTTTTTGACAATCAGAAGGCTTGGCAAGCGCTATAGTGTTTATAATCAGGTCAGGTTTTGTTCCCGTTAATATTTTTTTTATTCCCTGAATATTAATGCCCAATATCTTGTTTTCCTGAAGGACAGGTAAATAAACCGCATTTTTAATTTTGTGAGAATTATATGTGGCTGTTATCGGAAGGTTTAACGAAGTCGCTGCTTCCAGTATATTTGTGCCTACAAGACCGGTACCCAGAAGCAATATCCTTTTTCCTTCCAATCCAAAGACAAGATTTTTAAAGATATTTTGTATCGACGCAATTTTTTCCTGCGCGTTTTTTAAATTTAACAGGTAGGCAGCATTGGTCGCGATTATTTTTGTCAGCATATTAATATATCGATAATACTTTCTTGTAATAACAAAATATTTTAAATTTTTTTAAAGGGATCACGATAATTATAAATGAGAAAAAAAATTATCAGTGTAAAAAACAATATTATTGATGGATTATACTTCAAACTGGTCAAGTATCTGGGAAAAAGAAAGGAAGAAGATATCCGAGTATACGGCCGGAGGGCAGAGGAATTATACATTGCCAGGCTTCCTTTATTAAATGGATTTTTTAACAATCCGAAAATTCAACATCTGAAAAATTTGCTGCCCCTAATAGCGCAAAGAACCATTCTTCAGCGGGAAGCTGATTGTGCAGGTGACACACAGATGAAAGCCATGTACTACGCCGGTCATCATTTGAAACAAATTGAGATTTTGCTGGCAGCATACATTTTGGGGATGAACCGCGAATTAATATGTTCAAATCAGATGATAAATTGTTTGAGTAAGGTGCTGGACTTTGTTGGTGATTATGAGACAAAATGTGCCGAAAAAGCCTTGTCTGTCTTTGTGTTCAGCCTGTATCATCTTTTCCCGGAATATAGAGCGGAATATTTGTTATATTTAGCGCAAAGAATTAACTCCGGTTCTTGCCGTGATAACGATAACCTGAAAAGTTTTTATCAAACATTTTAACAGGATTTATATATTCAAAAAACGCCATATATTTCCCTGAAATATTTTTGTAAAGTGTTCGATATATTTTCATAGACGTTAAAAATAAGGGGGGAATAAATATGCCGAAGACAGTTTCCAAATTTATAATGCCACTGGACGGCGAAGAGCTGGAAAAAATTACAGACAAATTATTTGATGTGCTTTTTAACTAAAAACATATTAAAACAATAATCTGTAGAATGTATTCCATGTTATAATAACACCATGGAGTACAAGATCAGCGATAATTTCGGCCGCAATGATTTTGCCTGCAAGTGCGGTGTCTGCCAGAATGAGTTTAAGATGTCTCTCACTTTGATAGGCATTCTGGAACATCTCAAAGTCAAATACAATCAGAAAATTAATATTATCAGAGCTTATGTTTGCGAAGAACAATCCAAGGTTTTATTCGGGAACAGCAATAAAGATTATCATCATCTTGGCAAAGCTCTGGACATCAGCATTGATAATGTTTCCATGAAAGATCTGCTCACTGAAGTGGAGGCCATGCCCGAACTTACGGGCATCGGTGTCGTTCCCCAGGAAAACCATATTCATATAGATATTCGTGATAAAGAACGTGAGGTCTGGATAGAAGAGCGCAAAGAAAAATTTCCTCTCACCACTCAAAAGAAACAACAATATAATCTTGCCTGACAGTGGAAGAACTTATTGAAAAGTTCCTGCTTTATTTAAATTTACAAAAAGGTTATTCCTATCATACGGTCAATTCCTATAAAGGCGACCTGCAGCAGTTCCTGGCTTTTTGCGCCAGTAAAAGTATAGAAAACATCAGGCAACTGAACGAAGAAATTATAAAAGAATATATTTATTTTCTTGAGAAAAATCATATCAAGCGACGTTCCATCGCGCGAAAAATTTCCGCTATAAAAAGTTGGTGGCGATATCTGCAAAAACAGGGGCACACCAAAAATGATATTTTTCAGCTTATTAATGTTTCCAAATTGGAAAAAAAGCTGCCGAATTTTCTGGAAGAAAGGGAGTTTGCCCAATTATTTTCTTATCTTAAAACAGATAGAAAGCATTTTCTCAGGAATTCTGCGATTATAGAACTTCTTTATTCAACCGGTTTGCGTATTTCAGAGCTCACCGGCCTGAATACTTCAGATATAGGTTTTTCCAATCAGGAAATAAGGGTAGTCGGTAAAAGGGAAAAAGAGCGAATAGTTATTGTGGGCAGGAAAGCTCTGAATGTCATAAAGGATTATACCGGCCGCGAACGGGGGAAATATTTAAAAAAAACAAAGCAACCGGCTTTATTTATTAATAACCGTGGGGAGCGGCTGACAGCCAGAACTATTCAACGGTTGTTTGAGGGCTTGGGAAAACAGCTGGGCAAACGGATCACCCCTCATGTGCTGCGGCATTCGTTTGCTACGGCCATGCTTAATCATGGCGCCGACCTGCGGGTGGTACAGGAGCTTCTGGGCCATTCCAGTCTGCAAACAACTCAAATCTATACCCATGTAACCCTGAAACGGCTGAAAGAGATTATCAATAAAGTAGAGATGTAGAATGTCTCTTCCCGGGAACTCTATCATACAAAAATTTAACATTATTGAATGAAATTTCTAAAGACTGCGCCCGATAAATTCCATAACCTGAGAAGTCTTTATAAGAAGTAAACATGCGATTATTACATAAAACCATAGCTCTTCAGACAACAGAAAGCATGTACATGCAGATATGCAGACATGAAGCTTCATACTTGGCATATCTTAATATGCTCCATAATAATAGATTAAATCTGTTCCATAAAACTACCCAAGAAATTGCTGCACAAAGTAAATGGAACAACAGCTACGCGTTTATGTTATGCGGTAGCTCAGCGCTGAATACCATGGGGATTATTTCCGATATAGATTATTTTTTTATCGTTGCCGACAAGAATGATATAGCTAATATTGCCGTTATTAATAAAGCATTATCACAAAGTTTTACAGGTCTGGATGTGGCGCAGAACCTGGCAAAGCTGTTTAATCAGGGAAAAGAAGCAATATTTAGCGAAGCAGTATTATCGGAACAGGTCCCCGGTTATTTTACAAACGATGAAATTTTTCGTAATTCTTTTTATTGTGGCTCCATTGTTGCGTCTGATGAGTTATTTGCGGCAAATTTAAGTGAGAAAAGGGAGCTCTTATGGAAAGAGATGAGAAGTAATTATTCTTTGAAAGAGTTATTGGCATTTTCATATCAAAAGAGCCGTGGAGTTGGAAATCAGAAATATATCTCAGGTAATTTAATGGCAAAAGTAAGATTAATAAAGTTTATGCATAAAATGGAACATTGTGTATTCTCACAGGAAAAACAACAGAGAATAAACGATATATCCATGACGCTATTAAGATTGCGTGATTATCTATATTTCAGTAACGGATGTAAGGACTTAAATTTTTCTGCCAAGGAATTATTGCGTTATGGTTTATTTCTTAATATCAACAAACTTGATGTTTATTTTCTGGAAGCGAATGATTTTCTGGACCACATTATTAAAAGAGTTATGGGGTAGGTTGGTAGCTATAACTCTTTTTAAATAACTGTACCTAAATAAAAATAGAGACGTAACTCATCCCCCTTGTTGTAAACCCACTATTTTTTAGTACTGCCTACTTTGGGGGGATGAGGTGCCCCCCTTGACAATCGTAAAAAAAAGAATATAACTAATAATAGTACAGGGAGGGAAAATTGCTGGACCGCTTGACGGAAGCAATGGTCAGCTGAAGCTGACATTCCCCAATATTAATGAGGTGTTTTAAGGATGAAGCAATCGCTTTTTATTTGCTCTAAGGCGATGGATTTGACCATGGAACGGATGTCGATCATCTCCAACAATTTAGCCAACGTTAATACCGTTGGTTATAAAAAAGATAATACTTATAACTTATCTTTTAAAAATGAATTTGCCAGGAACATTAATAATATCCAGTGTGCTGAAGTACCTGACCAGATGAAACAGGTTACAGACTATACAGCCGGGAATTATCGTTTTACCAATGATAAATTGAATATGGCGCTTGTGGGTGATGGATTTTTTAAGGTGCAACTGCCCGATGGGCAGACTGCCTACACTCGTAAAGGTGTTTTCAGTTTAAACGTAAAAGGCGAATTGGTTCTAGGCGATAATCCTGTGCTTAGCAAAAATAATACACCTATTAAACTTCAGGATAGTGATATCAATGTTGACTCAAGGGGAAATATCATGAATAGCAGCGGATTGATTGTCGGTCAATTAAATATTGTTGATTTTCCCAAACCATACCCGCTGGAAAAAATTGGTGGAACAATGTTTGTGCCCAAAGAAGAAGTTTCAGAGATACCTTCAAATGCACAGGTCAGACAGCAATATCTGGAAGAATCCAATGTAGACGCCTTGAGTTCCATGATAGAAATGATTAACTTGATGGAGGCAATGCGCCAGTATGAATCTCAGCAGAAAATGGTGCAACTGCAGGATGACGCGACAAACAGGTTGATATCGGATATTGCCAGAACGTAAGAAATAAAAGGGGGGGATTTTAAGATGTCCAGGTCAATGTGGATTGCGGCTTCAGGAATGATGGCCCAACAATTAAATATCGACGTAATAGCCAACAATCTAGCTAACGTAAATACAGTTTCATTTAAGAAAAGCCGGGCAGATTTCGAAGATTTGATGTACCAAAAAATGAATTTAACTCAAGTAGGTTATGACGGGAAAGCCAGCGAAGCTGTATCTTTGCAGATTGGTTTGGGCGTTCGCAACACAGGTGTTCCAAAAATGTATACAGCCGGTAATTTTTATCAGACCACAAACCAGTTGGATGTGGCCATAGAAGGCGAAGGTTTTTATCAGGTGCAAATGCCCAATGGAGATATGGGTTACACCAGAGCAGGAAATTTCAAGAAAGATGGTGAGGGGTATCTTACTACCGCAGATGGGTTTT
>JAQURL010000066.1 GCA_028715625.1 Candidatus Margulisiibacteriota bacterium
CGGGGCCATGCCTGATATCTCAAAAACCTGACGGTTCAAATATTGCGGATATGGGGAATCATAAAAATCAATATCAATTATATTGCTGATTTCCGGGTGCTCTTTTAAAACATTAAGCGCAGAGGTAAGTTGCAGGAACAAATCGGCAGGCTTGTAAATTTCAATACTGTTTATAAACTGCTTATTTAGCAGCAGGTCCTGCAAAGAAAAGGTCTTTATTTCCAGGGTTTGTTTGTCCAGTACCTTCTCCGGCAATTGATAAAAAATCTGGATTTCTACTCCGCTTTTACTAATATGTTCCAATATTTCTTTCTCCAGTTTTGTGTAATAAAACTGATTGGCAAGAATTAAAGTTTTAAAACTTTTTAAAAAATCAAAATTAATATTTTCTTGCACATATGAAAAGATAACATCTGTATAACCAAGCTTAAGCAAATGATCTTTATAGTTTCTTTTTATGGCTACAAAAATGTTATAAATACGTTCCTGCCAATTTATTGTAGACTCGTCCAGATTGGCTTCCAGGCCCAATTCCTGTATATCGATATTCTCAATCATTTCTTCTTGCAACTCTTCCCAAAAATTAAAAAAATAATTAGACCATATCCGGGCATCGAAATAGCTGTTTATCCTGAAAAATTCCTTTTCCCGCATTTGTAGTACATTAAAAAAGGTCAGATGGCGCAATTCGCTTCTTACAATTGGAATGGATGGTAAATAGAAACAATTTTTTAACTCATCCATAGTAAGAAATTGAATTTCATTGAAATTCCAGTTGTTTTGATATTGTTTAATCGCTTTACGTTTGTTCTTTTCGGTGGGAAAAACCAGCAAAGTTTTATCTTTAATATTTTTTAAGATTTCGGCAGTTATATCCTGAGTAAAATCCAGAAAATGGAAAGACATACCTGAAATTAATATGACGGTTTCAAGTCCAGCATTTTAATCTGCAACTTTTTCTGACCGTTATAATTATTCTCGTCCAAATTGTAAACCACATCGAAAGTATTATAACTTTCCAGTAATTTCATGTAATGCGACATTTTATAGCCTATAGCCTCAATCTGGTCTGTTCCCTGAATAAATAATACTTTAATATGATTGCGGTCTTTGCCCACACAGTTATAATCAATAGCATTCAGCTTTTTAGTAATGAAAACAGGTTCTCTGTTACCTTCACCGAAAGGCTCAAGAGCCTTCAGACTTTCATATAATTTATAGTTTATATCAGACATTTTTAACTCATGGTCCACGTGGATTATTGTATTTAAATTTTCGCCTTCCAGGTACTGGTCCAGAAGTGTAGCATACAAATCCTTGAATTCCTCGATCTGTTTCTTTTCAATTTCAAAACCGGCTGCTTCTTTGTGCCCACCATAACTAAGAAGCAGATGCTGGCACTTTTCCAGGGTGGAAAAAATATTAATACCGGAAAAGCTGCGTATAGAACCGCGGGATATATTACCTTTGGTAGTAATAAGCACTACTGGTCTCTCAAACTTTTTTGCCATCTGGGAAGTTACTATTCCGATAATGCCCGGTTCCCATTGTTCGGAAGACAAAACAATGACTTTGCGGTTAAGTGTTTCTTCATTCAATTCTATGATTTTGGTAGCCTCAAAAAAAATCTTTTCACCTTCTCGTTTCCTTTTTTCGTTTAAAGCATTCAAATCATTAGCCAGTTGCTTGGCTTTATTTTTATCCCTGGTAGTCAGCAGCTCTATGCCAACGCTGGCCGAATCCAGACGCCCAGCGGCATTAATACGCGGTCCGATGCCAAATCCGATTGTGGTAGTATTTATACCGCCATTACGTACCTGATCCAATAAGTAGTATAGTCCCAATGAAGTTTCCCTGTTTAATTTTTCAATACCTTTTTTCACAAAAATCCTGTTGTCGCCAAGTAAAGGAACTACATCTGTAATAGTGCCTATGGCTACCAGCTCCAGATATTTTTTATTCGTAAGTAAATCCACATCCTTAAATTCCTTATACAAATGATAAACAAATTTATAAGCAACACCCACTCCGGCCAGATATTCCGACAAATCATGATGTTCGCACTTAGGATTAACCACCGCATAAGCCGGCGGCAGTTGAGCAGGCGGTGTATGATGATCCGTGATAACAACATCAATACCCAGTTCATTAGCCAGTTTAATTTCTTCAAAATTGCTTATACCGCAATCAACTGTAACTATCAAATTAATCCCTTTTTCCTTAAAATTCTGAATGGCCTGCTTATTCAAACCATAGCCTTCTGTATAACGATAAGGAACATAATATTCTACTTTTGCCCCCAAAGATTTCAGCGCGTCGAAAAGAACAACTGTTCCAGTAACACCATCTGCGTCATAATCACCGAATATGACAATCTTTTCTTTCTCCCTGATAGCTTTGATAACTCTTTGTATGGCTTTATCTATCTGGGACGGACAAAAGTTTTTATTAATATACTTCAGAGAAGGGTTTAAAAATTTTCTGATGTCGGCTTCTTCGGTAATTCCTCTGTTAAAAATAATTCGAATTATTACCGGGGGAACATTCAATAAATCAGCGAACCTCTGAATATTATCCAGATCGTGATCCGTAAATTTCCATTGACTGCAACCCTGGCTATACATCCTTCTTAACAATCATCAAAGGTTGCCCAAATTCGACTGTATCCTGATTTTTAACAAGTATTTTAACGATGCTTCCATCCCATTCTGATTCTATTTCATTAAACAACTTCATGGCTTCTATAATACAAACCGTATCTCCCTTTTTTACCGAACTGCCCACTTTCACGAACGGGGGAGCATCCGGAGAAGGTGCTGAATAGAAAGTTCCAACCATAGGTGAAACAATGGTAACATCGTTTTCTTTTAAGCTTTCTTCAGGCTGCTTTTCCAGCGCCTGTGTTTTCATGGGCTGTAAGGATTGCTGTTTTTGTTCTGCCGGGACAATCGCTGTTTGCACCTGCTGTGCCGCTTCAGTACAGATATCGTCTTTAACTATCTCTATTTTTGTACCGTCTTCTTCTATTTTAAGTTGACTGATATTAGCTTTCTCAACCAATTTTATAACTTTTTCCAAATCTTTTAGATTCATTTATCTCTCCTTTGACTCTTAGCAAAATGGTTTGCGGCTTTGCTCGCCTAGACGAAGCCTGCGGCATAGCTTGGGTTGTCTTCGTCGCTCGTTTCCTTGCCGCAACTCCATTTTGCGTCGAGTCATATAATATTTAAAAAAATTTAACTTGTGTTTACATCCTTTCTATATAATTATGGTCCCTGGTATCAACTTTTATAAAATTTCCCTCATTAACGAAAATAGGAACCTGAACAACCAGACCTGTTTCCAGGGTGGCCGGTTTTGTGACGTTAGTCACTGTATCTCCCTTGCGCCCGGGTTCTGTTTTTATAACTTTTAAAGTAACATTAAAAGGCAAATAAACTCCGACAACTTTTTCCTTATAAAACTGCAGGTCCACTTCATTGTTTTCCACAATAAAACTTACAGCGTCTCCAAGACTGGCGCTATCCACAGTTATCTGTTCAAAATTCTGCACGTCCATAAATGTATACTGATTGTCGTCTTTATAAAGATATTGCATCCGTCTGGTTTCAATATGTGCATCCTGAATTTTATCGCCAGGTCTGAACAGCTTTTCGGTTGTGGCGCCGGTGCTAAGGTTGCGTACTTTAACTTTGATAACCGCTCCGCCACGACCGGTTTTATTGTGGTTATACTCGACTACATTGAATAATTCAGTGTCGAGCTCAATTATTTTCCCGGGACGTAGTTCAGAAGCACCAAGCACCATATTATAAATCTCCTGTTTATAAGTTAATTAATTATAGCATATGAAAATTATGGCTGTATACGTAGGGTATAAGGCGCAAAACTATCTGGGTTTATTTTCGGATAGATACATTGTCAATTTGGCAATGTATTTGCTGTTGCAAAGTTCATCCCAACCCCTCTGCAAAGTAGAGAGGGGTTGGGGAAACTTTAGTTTAACCTTGCAGTAATTTTAAAACTGACTGAGGTAACTGATTAGCTTGAGCTAACATCGCAGTACCTGCCTGTACCAATATCTGGTTCTTGGTGAATTCCATCATTTCCGAAGCCATATCCACGTCTCTTACACGGGATTCCGAAGCTGTCAGATTTTCTTTGGTTACACCAAGGTTGTTAATGGTGGTTTCCAGAGTATACTTCTGGAAGGCACCTAAATTTGCTCTCTGGTTCGATACATCGTTAATCGCGTCGTCGATAATCTGTACCGCACCTGCCGCGTTGGTCCCCAGAGCATAGGTCATGCTGGACTTAACATCAGCTAAACCATTGGTATTGCTAAGGCTCGCGACAACACCGATCTTGTTGGTTTTCATATCGGCTATGGAATAAGTAATGATATTTGCCGATGAAGCATCGTCTGTTAAGGAAAACTTCAGCGCACCTGTAACTATAGATAGCGCGCCGGCTATGGTTGAATGGTTAGAAGCCAAAGCAATACTTGTTCCGCTCCAGGCGCTATTGGTAGAACCATATAGCACCAAGCCGCTTCCGGTTACCGCGTCTCCGCCGAAGCTGCCGGCCACGTCTGTTCCCAGATTGCTGGTGTTGACGTCTGCCGCCGCGTTGATCAGGTTGCTGGAGATAATTACTCTTAACTTGTAACTGTCTCCATATCCGCATGACCATATGTTCAGGTCAGTAGTACCGTTACCTGATGCGTATATTCCGGTTGTTGCGCTGTCGGCGTTTATTAATGAAGCAATTGCCGCACCGTTACTACCTACCGTTGAACCCACAGAATATGAACCAATTGCCCTGGCTATGCCGCCGCTTTCTACCCATACTGCCAATGTACCGTTGGCACAAGCCGCGATAGCTGTTGTGGCATAGGTTGCCTCTAAGGCTACTGTGGTTATATTGATATCTACATTTCCGGATGCGTTAACCTGTCCCACTACTATTGCACCCAATTTGCTGGCCTGAGCTGTTTTCGCGTCTATAGAAGTACCTGCGCTGCCGTCCAGCAGACTCTTGCCCGCATATTTGGTAGTAGTTGCGATTCTCTGCATTGAATCGATAGCCTTATCAACAGCTGTTTGGTCTGCTGCGATTGAGTTCGTATCGTTGGCACCGGTGTTGGCCGCGTGTACTGCCAATGTTCTGATGCTGTTTAACATGTTGTTCATTTCTGTTAACGCACCTTCAGCGGTTTGTACCATCGATATCGCGTCAGAAGCATTTCTGACAGCCTGGTCCATAGAGAATATCTGAGCTCTTAACTGCTCTGAAATGAGCAATCCTGCGGGGTCATCGGCACCGCGGTTAATTCTGTAACCGGATGACAGCTTTTCCAATGATTTACCCAAGTTGGAGTTTGATACTCCTAAATTTCTCCAGGCATTTAACGCTGCTATATTATGATTAATTTGCATATTTTCCCTCCTATTTTGATGTTTTTAAAGGATATCCATATCCTTTGCTAATAATTTTCTACGCATCACCCCCTGTTTTATGAACAAACCTTATATTTTCAAAATTATTACAAATTAACTGGGAAATATATTTGTGAGCATCCGACAAGCGGTCCGGCTAAACTATATAATTCCCTGTTTATATTCTTTTTTTTGTATTTTTTACGTCAACCTCCTTTTAGGCTATTGCCTGAAATTTTACCGTAACCCGATTTGATGTTGATGACGATTTACTTATATAACTGTCCAGATTACTTATCATCATATCCAGAGCTGTAGAAAATACTTCTTTACCTGAACTTTTAACAAAATGCAGTTCCCCACCTTTTTCTATATATGACTGTACATCAGTTAACGCACCCTTTAAATATGTATAAACATCTGCGTCTTCTTTTATTTTACCCTTGGACATAAAATATGCTTGTTTCAATTCATTGGTAAAAACTGACAGAATTTGGGAAAACTGCGTAAACATCTTGTCCCCCTTATTCTTGGTGCCCATCTGATTAAACACAGTATTAAACGAGTCTACCATTACAACTTTTTCCGCAGTTCCGTCTGTTATTTGCGCCCCTGTTTCCTTGGATACAGAAGTCCCGAGGTCTTCCAGAAAAATTCCGGAGCTATTGGCTTTTTCAAAATTCCTGCCCAGAATAAAAGCATCGGCGTTTCTTTTTACGAAAGTACCGTATTTACCATTGGCTATCTTTTGAAACAGTTCTTTCACCTCTTTGGGTTGCGAATTAAAGTCCAAAAGCAGCGCGGTTTTATTTTGGGTATTTTCTAAGTTAAGCAACTCCTGGTTCATATCATCCAGTGTTATGTTGCTAAATTTAACCGTGTCATTGCTTCCCGGATTGTAAATAGCGTCTTTTAAGGACAAGCGATCGTCCTTGTCAGTAAATGAAAACCGATAGTTTGAATCCATATAATCATAAGACAAATTATTTATATTTATAGAGGAAACCATCGGTTACTCCTTAATTAACCCTTTTAAGTTTAACTCTTTCGGCAAGTCGGCCGCGCGCATGTTTTCTTTCTGAATTTCTTCATAAACCTCTTCCCTGTGAATTGGTATTGCCTTGGGAGCCTCAATACCAATCTTCACACTGCCGTCACCGATTTCCACCACCTTCACGATGATGTTATCCTGAATCACAATGGACTGGTTCAGCTTGCGCGTTAAGACCAGCATCAGGCACCCACGACCTTCTCTTTAACCTGTGCGCATTTCACCAGATCATTATATAAATAATGACGTACCGAGTATTTATTGTTATTCAAAATAACCTGCCTGGCGCAGTTTTCCTTGTAATTAATTACAATCGGTGCCAACAAATTTATGGTCATATTTTCCACCTTAGGCGGCACTGATACTATGGATAAAACTGTCACATCAGTATTGGAAATTACTTTAAGTTTTTCCATTTCCATATTATTGATCTCGAATTCATAATCACCATAAAATTCAAAAGGATTTGCCACAACAAAAGCAAGCTCAGGATCCTCCAGGCACTGTAACCATCCCAGAAGACCGTTATCAATTAACACCCATTTCTTTTTCTCTTCAAACCCCATTGGGCCTGTAACAAAATTTATAATTCTGTTTTCCTCCACATCAATTTCTCCGAACCGAACAGTATTAACTTTCATTCATATACTCCTTTCTATTTAATGTAATCCATCAGAGTCGGGGTCATAATCCTCGCACCTGATTGGATAGCGGCTTGATAAGCCATCATTTCTCTGTTTAACTCTGTCATCACCTCCGCATAATCGATATCTTGAATAGAAGATAATTGTTCCTGTCTGTTTATTTTTGTGTCTTCCATAAGTTGTTTTCTGTTATCAGCGCTTTGAGTCATAATTCCTATCTTGCCCTGGTTCATAAGAATATTCTGATAACCGTCTTTGATATTTTGTTCTTCCTGGCTGATATTGGAATCTCCAGCCAGCATTTTATTTTTCACGGCCAGAAGCTGGTCCAATACGCCCGTATTATAGTTATTCTGCGTACCCACTATGCTATTGGTGTTATCAATCAGTCCCACTTTTTCCAATATCCCGTCAGCAGCAATGTCTTGCAGGCTTATTTGACCGTCTCCACCTACAAAATTTGAAACCAGCTTAAGCTTGTACCCGCCTGTAGTCTCCTTAATATAAGCCTTTACTTCCGCACCTGAATGATTTATAGCATCAGCAATATCCTGAAGACTGATGTCTGTTGTTGTTGCACCTACAGTCACAGTTATAGGTGCCGCTGTGCCAACTGTTATTTGAAATTGATTGGTAGAAGGCTCCTCAATATTACTGTCTTTATTTGATATAATCGAATTGCCAAGTATCTGATGCGTTGTAAATATATTATTCCCCGAAACGCTCATATCTACAGTCTCGGTATCGCTGATCATGGTTTTCAAGGAATCATCCGTTCCCTGATATCTGATTTTCCCATTTTCAACTATAAACGGTTTGGTGGATGTATTATAACCGCCAAAAATATACTTTCCGTCAAAACTGGTATTGGCCAAGTCCAGGATTGAATTTAATATTTCGTCCATGTTATTTGCCAGCAAATCTTTATTACCTTCCTGAACAGAAAAATTGTCATACTGCTTCATCAAAGTTGTGGCGCTGTTCATCTGTGTAACCACCTGCTGCAAAGTAGAATCCGTCGCCTGCAACACAGGAGACAAATTGTCCAGATTTTTCATGTACTGGTCATCTTTGCTGATCAGAGCGTTAACTCGCATCGCTCGGCTGATACCTACCGGATCATCAGAAGGTTTCTCAAACTTTTTGCCGGAACTTAATTCTTTCTGCAAATCTGCAACTTTAGACATGTTATTTTGCAGATTTTCCAAAATATGATCAGCTATCAGCCCGTTAGTTATTCTCATCCATTGTCTCCTTTATACTATCTTCAAAAGCGTATCCATAGTATCCTGAACCGCCTGCATATATTTGGCAGCAGACTGATACGCCTGTTCGGTTTTAATAAGTTCAGACATTTCCTCGTCTATGGATACCCCGGATGTGCTTACTATCTGTTTATCCACCTGTGAAAGAAGACCGGCGTTAATATCAGAATACGTCTGTGTTTCAGCTGTGGTTGTACCCAGGTTTGATATCATGTTCTGGTAAAATTCATCCAGCGTAGTTGAGTTTGAGTTCATGGTCAGGCTGTTACGAATCTGAGCTATAGCGATTGCGTTTTCACCATTGCCGTTGGAATCGGTATTTCTGCTTGATGCCGCAACCCTGGAAGGATCATTTATTAATTCTTCATTGACTTTGATATCGCTCGCATCTGTTCCTGTAAAAAAGCTCCCTCCCTGGGCACCTTTTAAATCAAAGCCTGCTTTATGTTGATTATTAATTGTCTCTATAAGTTTAGCGGCAAATGTATCCACGTTATCAATATAGCCCGCAACATTTTCGTCCCTGGACTTAATAAGCCCATAAAGTTCTCCACCGTTAATTAAGGCACTTTTGCCGTTTTCTTCCCAGGTTATTTTGTTATATCCGTAATTGTTGGTGTCAATAGTAGCGGCCAAATGATTGGTATTGCGGTCTGCGACAATAAATGATCCACCTATAGCAATTGTAGAAGAACCGGTTGTATCCACATAATATTCCATGTTAACCAGTTGTGACATCTCTCCCACAAGTACATTACGTTTATCTTCAAGATCGTTCGCGTCACCGGAAGCTTTAGACTCCACGATCTGTCCATTTATTACTGCAATTTGATCGGCCAGATCATTAATTCTGGCTACCTTAAGACCTATATCAGTATTATTATTTTTCTGTAAATCTACCAATTGGGTCCGAGTCTGCTGCAAAGCGCCAGCCAAAACCCTGGCCTGAGAAACAAGGTTAGACCTTGCGCCCGCGCTGCTGGGATCCGGCGTAGCCAAATTTTGCCATGCATCCCAAAATTTGGTCATATTTGCGGCAATGCCGGTATCCGACGGTTCATTAAAAATACCCTGGATCATGTCATAATTTGTATACTGCTGGTCCCAGGTACCCTTATCATTACTTATTCCTCTTCGCTGTGAATCCAGAAAGTCATCGCGTATCCTTTCGATTTGGGTTAACATAACACCTGTACCCAGTGAGGCCAGCGGTTTGTTTTTATTAATTACCGGAATAAGGATCGGATTTGTTGTTTGCAAAACTACTTGTTGACGGCTATAACCTTCGGTATTTACGTTGGCCAGATTGTGACCGATAACATCCATGGCATATCTTTGAGCCGCCAGTGACCTTTTAGCAATTTCTATACCGTTTGAAACCATACTATTTCCCCCTTAAGCCACTACGCTCATAAAATTCTGCTGTCCGCCAAGATTTCGCGTATAACCGCGTTCACAATAAATAGTTTGATCATCACTGGTAATCTCCACAAATTTTTTCATCATGTAGCTGATATATTTCATGGAATTCTCCAGCAATTTTTGGTTCATAAAATTATTTTTATAGATTTCCGAGGAAATATTTTTTAAATTTTTTTGTAAGAGAATTAATTGTTCTTTAATCATATTGGGTGCTACCTCTATAATGTCATTCAACCGTATTTGCTTTTTCCCGTCTGTGATCAAAATCTTGCTAAAACTATCCTTTAATTCCATACTTAGTTTATGAATTTTTTCCGTACATTTATCCTTTACAGGGGTTACCTGACTCAGGTCTTTTACTTTATGATTTATTAAAATATCGGTTTCTTGAATAAGGATCAGGTTGAGGTCGTTATGCACAACGACCTGCTCTTGCAGGTTACGTATCAAATAGTCCCAAATTAAATTCGCCTCTTTTTTCACCTAAAACCAACCTCTTTGCTATTTTCTCAGAATTTGCTTTATAATTTCCCTTTTCAATTTCTTCTTTAATTTGTTTAACCTTGTCCAGATTAACATCGAACTCTTTATTATTCAGCGCCAGGTTCAAGGCCCTGTTGTTTTCTTCGATTACTGCCTTTGCTTCCTGCGGTTCCGCGGCTTTAGTACTGTCAACTTTTTCTCTGTCGCGTTTGATTTCGCTACGGTTCAACTGAACCTTACGGAATTCATCAAAGGCATTTAATTCAATTGGCATCGTTTTCCCCTTTCTACTGATTGATCATATATTACATTATATTATCGGTAGAAAAAAGAAAAACTTTAATGAATAATCACACCCCCTTATAAACCTTCTCCAGCTCTTGCTGGTTAACAATTTTCATTTGTTGATTAAATAAATTTTTATATAAGCTGTTAGCGAAACCAAACCCCCCGTTTTCCGCTATATTCTGCGCCAGTTGCTGGTCCAGCATTTCATAATAAGTATCTTTGGCAAATCCGTCACTGCCCAAGACATCTGACTTCGGTATGGTTTTACGCATTTCCTTTAACATGTAACCGATAAAATAGCTTTCCCACTCTTTGGCTGCTTTGATGGTTTTTTCCTGCTGCTTGTCGGTGGCAGCTTTGGTTAAATGTGTATAATCCAAATTTTTATTTATTTCCATATTTTCTCCAGATTAAATAATTTCCAGCTTCCCCTTAATCGCGCCTGCTTCCTTCATAAGTTGTAATATAGCTATTACATCCTGCGGAGTTGCTCCGATATTATTAAGAATAGACACCATATCTTCAATCGTGTTATTTTCTGTTTTTATGGTTCTGAATGGTTCACTTCCGTTTTTATTTTCAACGGTTATTACAGATCCTTTTACCAAAGCGGTCTGCCCATCTGACAAAGGAGCTGGTTGTGAAATGCTATCTGTATTTCTGATTGTAATATTCATATTCTCATGAGCTATGATCACTGGTGATATTTTGATAGGGCCACCCATCACCAGAGCACCGGTTTTTTCATTTATAACGATTTTAGCGACCATGTCTGAATTTACCTGCAGATTATTGATCTGAGAAATAAGTTGAACGACGTTGTCCATATAACGGCCCAGATATCTGTCCGGAACTACAATGGAAAATTTGGAGGCACTTAAAACTTTTACAGTTAGATCAGAAAATTTGGTTTTGATTGCCTGTCTGATATTTTCAATGGTGGTAAAATCCTCATCATCAAGCACCCATGTAAGCTCACCGTTTGTCATCAAAGGAGAGTTAACAACTTTTTCTATAGTAGCTCCGTTGGGAATTCTTCCTGCAGTCGCATGGTTTTTTATCTGCATATTACCAACATTGGATACTGCATAACCACCTATGGATAACGGACCCTGAGCCACCGCGTATACCTCTCCGTTGGCTGCTTTTAAAGGAGTCAAAAGCAGGGTCCCGCCCCTGAGGCTTTTAGCTTTACCCACTGAACTGACTTCCACATCGATCACATCTCCGGTAACATTAAACGGTTTAATTTTGGCAGTAACCATAACAGCGGCTACGTTGTTTCCATTTATTTTGGATGCGTCTATTTGTACTCCGAAGTTGGAAAGCATATTGGCAATACCCTGGAGTGTAGCCTGGTTATTGTTACCGTCGCCGGTACCGGCCAGACCAACAACCAGACCATAACCGATAAGCTGGTTCTCGCGCATATTTTCCAGTCTGGAAATATCCTTAATCCGCACAGAAACACTGCTATCCAGAGCATAGCCCAGAACCCCGATCATTACTAACATTAAAAACAATTTTTTCATCATATCCCCTTAAAACACCATGTTAAATATTTTTGTTATAAAACCGGGTTCGGACGCGTTTTTATATTCACCGTCAAGAGTATAGGTGATACGCGCGTCAGCCAAACTTGAAGAATAGACCTTATTACCCTCAATTATATTTTCCGGTCTGACAATACCTGATATTTCTATTATCTGTTTTTCGCCATTCAAATTGGTTATCTTTGTGCCGTTAACCATAAGTTCGCCATTAGCCAAAACTTCCTTAACACGAACGGTAACTTCGGTCTTTAACTCTCCTTCGGAGGATTGTTCACCGGAAGCCTTAAAAGAACTTTCGCTGGGGAATGAAGTTGCGGTACTCATAAATCCTGCATAACCTGTACCGGGCCCCATGGTAACATTATTTTTGTTGCCGATGCTGTTTCCTGTTTTCTGCTTGGACGTAACCGATTCCTGAACGATTACGGTAATGCTGTCACCGGCATATTTGGCACGGTGATCATCAAAAAGACCGCTTTTCTCTCCACGCCATAATGATTCACCGAAGCCAACAGATAAACAAATGATAACTATTAAAAGTTTTTTCATGTCTTTCTCCTTAATTAACCAAAACAGCCTCGTCACTGTTTATTATTCTGGCCGTCAATGTTTTATTATGCTTCATATTCAAAACTTTAATAGTATTGCCGATAAATCCTTCTTCCAAAGCTTTAACCTGAATTTTTATTTCTATATTGGACCTGGTCGCGGTCATGGCCAGAATTTTATTTATATTTACGTCTGGATTCCTTTCTGTATTTGATTCACAAAGAATGTCACCTTTTTTCAGATAAGCCAGGGCTCTTAAATTTCTAACCTGCTCAAAATTCCGGTAATAGGTTTTATGAGCTGAAAGCAAAGGTGTGAGGTCCACTTCTTTGACTTGTATGTTATCAGGACTTATCGGACTTTTTCTATTCAGCATATCTCTCGCGACCAGCGCTTTCCCCCAGATTTTCACATTAGCCATCATCTGTAATGACTTCTTCTGAGTGCTTCCTACAATCTCAACAGGGATGGTCACGAGCCCCTGGGTTTTATCGGGACTCATGACCACTATTTTGTAGGAGCCTTCCGGGAATATTACCGACGGATGTTTCATGCATTCGATTTCCATTCTGCTAAAATTTTTATCTGTAAAATTTTTCTGCAGCTCTTTTTTAATCTTTGATTCCAATTCATTGAAATCTATAGTAACTGCCTGGAGAGCATTACAACAAAATATTAAAATAATAATTATTAAACTTTTTTTCATATTTTTTATGATCTTCTCAAATTATTTGTCATGGCCAATATTTCATCCGATGACTGGATAGCTTTAGAATTAATTTCATAAGCTCTCTGAGCCATGATCATCTTGATCATTTCTTCAGCTATATCCACGTTGGAATTTTCCAGATAACCCTGAGCCAGAGTGCCCAATCCGTTTGTCCCCGGATTTTCTATAATGGGCTCTCCTGAAACCGGTGTTTGCAATACCAGATTGCGGCCCATATTTTCCAGACCTGCGGGATTGGCGAAATAGGCTATTTGTATCTGACCTATTTCTGTTGTAGTGGAATCACCGGTTTTGGTCATTGTGATTTTTCCTTCAGGGCTGATAAACACATCTTTGGCATCCTCAGGAATTTGGACCATAGGATATAAATAAAACCCATCTGCGGTAGTAAGATACCCCTCACCATCTTTCTTGAAATTTCCTGCTCTGGTGTAACCCATATCTCCATTGGGCATTTGCACCTGATAAAAACCTTCGCCTTCTATGGCCACATCCAA
>JAQURL010000067.1 GCA_028715625.1 Candidatus Margulisiibacteriota bacterium
CCAGTACTCCCCTGAAACGAACAAAGGTTGAGATGTAAAGATGTAGTGACCATAAATCTGGGCACTCAACTTCAACCGCCCGATATCACTGTAGTTGTGTCCGGAATGGGGTTAAACTTGGGTTAAAGAGAATCATTATCAAAATATAGGGCAGGCAAAACTGTTGGCTTATGTATAATGCATTATTTATAAAGGGTATATGGCCATCATGTTTTAATAAGACGTTTATAAAAGTAACGCTCTACCTTTTTCGGGTCCTTCAATCCAATAAGGCGCTTGTGTGCCTTTAGCACATGAGGTGTGCTCCTCCTGCCTCCGTCCGGGCCATGTGATGGATCATTCCAGTCAATAAGCCGTATTTTATTTCCTTGCAGGATCATATTATTTACAGTCCAATCATTATGTGTTTGATCAATAATTTCTGTAATCGCTAATTTAATCTGCTTTCTTTCCGGATATGTTCCATTATACATCAAGAAAGTCATTAAATTAATGCCGGGATGCCATTCGTTAACCTGTAAACCAGAGTCGTGTTGCAGTTTTTTTATGAGTGTTTTGGTCTTGTAATTGCTGGAAATAGTCAGATGATCAAGGCTCGTTTTAGGAGTAAGCCATTGCTTTCTTTCTGTTTTCTTTTTCTCTCCTTCGATTAGATATATGGCAGCCATTTTGTCAGAGGTGTGGCGTGGAACTTCGCCTATAATACAGGCGTTTCTGGACAGAAAGTATTCTTCAATTGTTTTCCTGAAGACATTTTCTTCTTTGCTGATTATATCTTCCTGGGGTGGCGTTTCAATAATAATGTTATCACCCATATTTAAAATCGCATCGGTGACGTCTTTCCAGTTCGCCCCAAACCAATGAATGATATTTAAGGCCAGCACAACGTCAAAAGATTCACATTCGCTAAGTCTTTTCAAATCTTGCGGAAAGATCTGTTTGTTAAGCAGGATCACGTTCTTGAGAGATGTGTTGGCTTTACAAAGGTTGAGCAACTGACTTCCAACTTTCGGATACGCCGGATTATTCCCCTCAATCATAACGCAGACACAGTCATAGTCATGCGCTGTCCTAAATGAATAGTAACCCTGACTGGCACCGATGTCCAACATCGCAAAAGGACGCTGATAACGGTCTAAAACTTTTTTAATTATCTGATATCGCAATTGATTATCACGACGGTTACCACTTGCTTTTTTAACTACGACGTTATTTATAATAATATCCTGATACTGTTCTTGACCATACTTTGTGATATCAAAAAAATTTCTATTTTTTTGGAATAAATCGGGAATTATTCTCCATTTTGAAACCATGAAAAACCTCTTTTTTCGTAATGGTTATGCATAGAATAAAAATCATCCATAATCAATATTTAAAATTATCTTGTTGATGATGGCCCAAATTATTGAAATACAAATTCAAGTATGATCTATGAAATTCTTTTTGCCTGATTTTATATCTCACTAAGGAGCTGTAAACTTGTCTTGAAATTTGATAGTCAAATGTTCGAGTTCAAGTTTTTGACTTTGCAGGTGCTGATCGATGTTTTGCTTCGTTACAAGTACTCCGAAATCATCTGGTAGTTCAATGGTACCCGCGCCGAATAATCGTTTAATTATCATATCACCAACACGATAGCGGAAATGAACTTCTTCATAAAAGTTCATAGGATCGGTCGTAACAGAGTTAAAACCACTGAAATCATAAAAATCTGTTAATGCTGCCAGTCTTTTTTTGACCTTCAGTAATGATTCAGCGTTATTCAAATAATGCTGATAGTAGGCAGGTGATATATAAAAAGTAAGCGCAAAGTGATGCTTTCCGGACAGCGCAATTAATTCCTCTATAGCAGAGAAACTTTCGTCCATTGCTTTTTGTTTATAGACTATCGGTTCATATTTTTTGAGAGTGTAACTAAAAAGCGGTTTGCCTGAAGATTCAATCTTTTTGTCAGCATATTGCCACCTCAGCAGCATACCTTGACTGTCAATGGTAAATCTGCGTTCCGGTTTTATCTTTCTCACCCTATCCATCCATCCTTTGAGTTCGTTCAAATCAGGCTTGCGGAAGAAATATATGCCGAACAATTTCAAACGGTTTGGTCCACCCGCATCCGGATGCATAATTCTCATCAGATGTTTTTCATGTTCTGATGCTAACTTATTGAAACAAAAGCCGTCCAGTCCGACTACAACAGATTTGATTTTGATGCCCTTATGGAGAAAAGCCTTTACAATAGCCAGATGTTCGGCAGGCAATCCTTCGCTGTAAGACATATTGAAGAATCGGCCCTGAGTGATTTTCGACACATCCATAACCCAAATTCGGGACGTACCGAAAAAGAAAGAGTCAAATCTATCGGGATCGCGGAAAATGAACTCCGTGTTAAACATATGCTGATTGACACCATCCGGATATTCTGCCGGATATAGTGACCTGTTTGAACTATACAGAATCATGCGAACTGCGTAATGATCTATGTATAAATTGACACAGACAGCAATGAGAGAGAATGAGAAAATCAGTATTAATGTTGTAAAAAACCATTTCGAATATTTCATGAATTTTTATCGCTCAGAAATTAAAATATAAAAATGTGTTGGATTGGTTTAACAAAAGAAGTCCGGCCACCATCATCAAACTCACTGCCAGCGCGGATTTCCAACCGGGTGAGAAATTGCGCAACAATTCGTTGGAATTTTTGGCAAGCACAACAAAAAAGATTAACGCGACACATAAAAAATAATTGTATGCATCCATTTCCGGCAGATTTTCCCGCCACGCGCCGAATTTGATACCCAGGGTGGTGAAACTCTGCCAGAAGGGACTGTCGGCCAGTTTAGAAGAGATTAAAATGCCATTTAAGCCCATCATGCCCTTCAGAACTTTAAAAGCATCCTTCCATGTAGTCGCCCGAAAAAAAATAGCGGAGACGTTAAAAAAGTTAAAGAAAAGAAACCAGGCCAGAAACTTGGGCATCCGGATTCCCAATTTTCTCCAATAGCGGTAAAAAATTGAAACTGCTCCGTGCGTAAAGCCCCAGAACATATAAAGCCATGATGCGCCGTGCCAAAATCCGCAGATAAGGAAAGTGAACATGATATTAAAGTTTGTACGTGCTTCACCTTTTTTGCTTCCGCCCAACGGAATGTATAAATAATCACGTAGAAATCTCGACAGCGTAATATGCCAGCGGTGCCAGAAGTCCACGATATTAAGAGCCTTGTATGGTGAATTAAAATTTATCGGCAACTTGACGTTGAATATGAGTGCGGCACCGATCGCCATGTCCGTATACCCGCTGAAATCAAAGTATATTTGCATAGTAAAAGAGAGAGCCGTAATCCATGCTTCAGTAAAGGTTAGCGTAGTCGCCACATCAAATCCGCCGTTGGTTACAATTGCCAGAGCATCAGCTATGGCAGCTTTTTTGAATAAGCCGATAGAAAAGATGAAAAGCCCTCTGCTTACGTTAGCGATATTGAAATGGCCTGCGGCTTCTGACTGTATCTGAGGAATTACCTCTTTATGGTAAGCGATCGGGCCGGATACTACATAAGGGAAAAATGTTACATAAAGGCAATAACTGAGGAAGTCGTAACGATATCCACCGTGGCGATAAATATCCATTAACCAGGCAATTTGCATAAACGTATAGAAACTGACTCCTATGGGAAGGAGAATGTGCAGTGAGCCGACATGAGACGAGAAAATGGTATTGATGTTTTCGATAAAGAAATTAAAATATTTAAAAAAACCTAAGAAAAGAATATTGACAACAATTGCAGCAACAAAAATCTGTTTTTTGCGCTTACCACCTTTTTCTATCGATGACGAGAGCGCGGACCCGAAGCTGTAGTTGAATAAGACGGAACAAATTATCACCAGCGAGAAATAAATATTCCAGAAACAGATAAAACACAGTGATGCTGTTAACAGGAAAAGACGCGCCCATTGAGCAGATAAATATCTGTATATCAGAAAGTAACCCGCCGCAACGAGCGGAAGAAAAATAAGAATAAAAGTATAGGAATTGAAAAGCATATGTTAACTTGTATGGAAATTAGTATTATCCAGCCATCCCCGTTATTCTTTAAAGGAATGATCGGGTTATTCAGTGATTAACGATGAGTCTTATATAATGATCTCGGACAGTTTGCAAGTTATAGAAAGCCGTATCGAAAAACCTCTGTAATTTTCACAAGAAATCAATTTCTGACTTTATGAAGATATAAAGAAGTCAACCTTATTAAAGGCTGTTTCATGTCTTCCCGACGTTTAATTCCCCTTGACATGGACAATGATCTTTGGTAGTAAACATCTATAAAATTAATAAGTTATTTGAAATTATAAAAAATTAATGACTGTAGACATTGTTATTGCGACTTATAATCGGGCAAGGATTCTGCCGAACACTTTGCAGAGCGTTCAGTCACAAACCTACCAGGATTGGCGATGCTGGATTGCTGAAGACGGAAAGACGTCAGAGACACTGGAAGCGATTTCGCCTTTTATGAAAGACGAGCGATTTATTTATTTTCCGGGCGACCACACGGGACGGCCAGCCTGTCCGAGAAACAGGGCGATTTATCAAGGCAGATCTGAACTGATTGCATTTCTTGACGATGATGATCTCTGGCTTCCGGAAAAACTTGAACGTCAAGTAAATTTTATGCAGAGCCATCCTGATTGCGTGTTGTTAGGATGCAATGCTTACAAAGTAAAACCCGGAGATGAACTGAACGATATTACCACGCCGCTCTATTTTCAAAAAAGAACGTTCTTCGGTTACATCCCGTATGAACGGTTTGTTCAACAGAATTATATCATTCTGTCGTCCTCTCTTGTTCGGCGGGTTGCCTTGAGCCGGTCGGGAGGGTTTAATGAAACATTATCACCGGCTGAAGACTTTGAATTGTGGCTTCGAATTGGTGCTTTAGGTGAAATATGGAATATTCCGGAACCTTTAGTGATTTATTCTGATTCTGCGTCGGATAAACACTATCCTGAGCTTGACCGGTATCAGAACTATCGGGAAAGGGCACGTGTATTGGATTTAGCTTTAACCGGCGATGGAAAAATACAGAGCCCTTTGTCTTATAAGGAAAATCAACGATATGCTGCGGCGTGTCGCTATGAAAAAGAATTCTATCTCGCCGGTCCCCGCTTTTTGGGAAGATTACGACATGAACTGATGTGGAAAATAAAAGGATACAAATAGTATCCGCCGTAGGAAATATTTTATGAAAAAATTCATTCAGGAAACAGTCAACTTTTTATTAAAACCGCTGGATTTGGCTCTCCATGAACGTGATTTACAATGGGAAAGAGACGTCCTGTTTTCCTTGTACGAATCCCGAAGGACATGGACAAATGAAAAAATCAAATCCAAAGTGGAATGCATTATGTTTTCAAAAGACAGAGTGTTGCAGCTCCATGCATTATTGTCTTCGTATTTTGAAAAAATTAATTTTCCTCCTAAGGTTTATATTTTATATCAAACGTCATCGGCAGCTCATCAAAACGCATATGAAGATTTAAAATCATTGTTCAGCGACAGGGACGCTGAATTCATCAAGCAAAGTAGTGATCAGTCGTTTCGGGAAGATGTGATCAGGTTACTCAAGTCACTCCGGTCAGAAAAGGTATTTTTTCTTGTGGATGATATCATCTTTACAGAAGATACGGACATTGCCGATTTTGCAAAAATCAGCACGGATGAATTCATCCCAACATTACGTATGGGAATGAATCTTATGGAATGTTTTCCCCTGCAAAAACAACAACCACAGCCGCAATTTATCCAACATCAGCTTACGGAACCCGACAAGATAGCTTGGCAATGGGATCAAGGTATATATGACTGGGGATATCCCCTTTCGCTTGATGGTCATTTATTTTCAGCAAGAGAAATCACGATAATTACGGAATTCATTGATTTTCGGGCGCCGAACTCTTACGAAAGTAATCTGCAGAGATTTAACTGGCTTTTTCAGCATCGTTTAGGTATCGGCTACCGTAAATCGAAAACAGTTAATGTTGCCTGCAACAGAGTGCAAACGGAAAATGATAATATCTGCGGTAATATTCACCAGGACTATTTGCTCGATCAATGGACTAAAGGATTTCAAATGGATTACAGGAAATTATACGGATTCGTGAATAAAGGTGCTCACCAGGATATTCCGTTTAACCTGGTAAAACGAAATCGCTGAAATATATTACAGCCCCATTTAGATAAAGTTTATGATAAAAGCGTAAGCAGGTGGTTGCTATGACTTTGAAAAAGGGATCTTATGAATGCTGTCGATAAAATAAAGTCTTTCTTCAAAATAGATCAAATGACGTCATCAGGGCGTAATCTTCATGTCGACGCGCTGAAAGGTATGGCAATTATTTGTGTCGTGATAATTCATTCCATCCAGCATAACAATCCGAATTACGACAACAACGCTTTGCATAATTTTCTTTTTCCCGTTCAAATGCCTCTTTTTATGCTGCTGAGCGGTTTTATAATTTCATCTCAACTGAAAAATACATTTTTAGCCTATTTTAAGAAATATTTGCTTAGATTAATCGTACCTTTCTTTGTCTGGGCTACCGTAAGCTACGTCGTTTACCGGTTTTATCTCGGCGCTAATCTGCCTGCGTATCTTCTCAGTGTGGCCAAAGCACCGGATACAGGATTGTGGTTTTTGTGGGTACTGTTCCTGGAAAGTATTCTGCTCTTTTCAGTTCTCAAACTGGTCCAGATTAAAAACTGGATACGCTGGGAAAATTATTTTGTTATCGCATCAATTATTTTGGCCAGGTTAGCGTCTACCGATCTCTTCGGCTTATCTGAATTCAGGCTCTATTATCCTTATTACGCGGCAGGTTATTTTGCCTTCAAGTATTATGATGTGTTGAAAGAAAAACGTAATTTATTTTATTTCGCTGCCGTTATCGGTTTTCCCATTCTTATATTGGGATGGAAGAGGAATGCGTTCCCGACATTTTATCCCGTACTGGTTAATATTTTCGGCGAAACAGGATTTGCACGCTTAATAATATCCATATATAAATACGTAGTGGCTTTCCTTGGCATGATGTTCTTGTCTTTTCTTTTGGAGCGTATACGGAACACGCGCTTTTATTTGTTTTTGTGCTGGGTTGGTACATTGACTTTGGATATTTACGTTTGCCATGGTTATTTTATATTCAAATTTGGCGACCGGGTATGGCAGTGTCTGTCTTCTGCCGCGATAGCGATTGTATGTTCGCTGGCGTTGACGTTACTCTTTCTTAAACGCTTTAAAGTTACCCGGACGCTTTTTCTCGGGCAGAGCCTTTGAAAGAGTTCCGTAATGAATATTTTTTCCTCCGGGAAAGGAATCTATGACTAATCCGGCAAGAAATGCAGGGATAGATATCCTTAAAGCTCTTTGCATTGTGTTGGTGGTGATTTGGCATTGTCAACCTGTTACGCCATCCATGCTGCCTGATAATTACACTGCCGCACTTCTGGGTAAGCAAGTTCTCGAATTTTTTTACCGGAATATATCTCTTCTGGCAGTTCCTTCGTTTATTCTGATTTCTCTGTATCTTTTTGTCGGTAAGTTATCTGAAACCGAAGATTACTGGAAGAAACGACTGCCGAGATTAATTCAGGTTTATGTATTTTGGGTTGGGATCCAATTTATTCTCTATTTGCTTTTGGGAGGCGGCCTGCCCCTGCCTTTGAAAACTATTTTCCGGAGCGGTGGTCCTGACCTTCCTCTGGGAGCTTTTATGCCGCCCATGCCTTCTATTTTCTATTTTCTCTATATTTTAATTTTTTGCACATTGCTGACATTTTTGTTTTTCAAGCTTCCCGGAAAAATCAGGATAGCTTTGGCTTTTGCCATTGTCGCCTCCTCTTGTCTTTATTTTGTATACACGTCAGCGAATGGTATCGGCATAGATACCCGTTCCATGAAAGGTTATTATGTTTACATTCCACTTTCCTATTATTTATATCATTATCGGGACAAATTCATTCAGTATCGTGTTTTATTTTTTGTCGGATTTATTCTTAGCGTTTTTGGTGAATGGGTATATTTTAATGGAATGACTTCGGCCTATGGAAGAATGTCTGTCCTTTTAGGCACTTTATCTTTAACGACAATTTTCATTTCAGGATGGTCAAAAACAAATACTCCGATAAGATTGCTGTCCAAATACTCGATGGGAATTTTCGCACTTCATCCATACGCTCTTGCTGCCGTCAATGTTTCCTACGCGCTATTTAATAAACAATACAAAGTTTTACCGGCCCCATCGGCAAGTGAAGGACTTTTGCTGTTGTCCGCTATCTTTGTTCTTACCTGTCTGTGTGTCTGGTTGATGAGCAAAGTGAAGCTGAGTAAATATGTTTCATAAACTGAGTAAAGTCCGGCCGGCTTTCAGGATTTAAAAATTGTGCGGCTGTCAGGAAGTGCTTCGTGTTTCCTGATTCACTGCCTGATTTTTTCCTGCTAGACCCCAGACAATAGTGATCATTGCCAGAATCGTGTAGAGACTGATCCATGAAGGGTAGTATAAATCATTAAAAGGTATCTGAACAATTATTGATACCAGGCAGGCCAGAAGACAGACAGCCCATGCCCGCCATCGGCTGTCTTGCGATTTTCTCCAAATTTGCCAGAGCATTAACAAAGCGACAAGCAGAATGGACAAAAACAGCATCAACCCGACGATACCTGTCCGAACTGCAATGTCGAGATAAGCATTGTGGGGACAGTTAAAAATCCAATTTGGCGAAAGCTGATATTCTTCAGGTAATTTCTGATTATATTTTTTTAAATCAATAAGGTTCGGGTTGCCGTATATTTGTATGCCAAAGCCCACTCCTGTAACAGGATAGTCTTTAAAAACTTCAAAAAAGAGGCGGTTTATATTACTGCGGACGTCCTGGAACCCCAGACGGCTGACCCTGTCTCTTATACTCGGTATAGCTGTCGCGAAAAAGAGAGCGATTATAATAAAAACGATGGTTTTCTTTTTGTTCACACTCATGATCAAAAGCGCGGTGATAAGGCCTATCAATGCTGCTCTGGACTGACTCAGCAAAGTTGCCAATGTTGTTATCAAAGCGCAAAAAATAAGAAAAAGCTTAACAGCACGCGTTTTTGATTGATATAGTTTATTCAGCATCAGTGGTATGAAAGCGACTGTAATTATGACCATTGTGCCCGTGTACATAACTCGGAATCCTATCCCCAACCGAGCGCTAAATGGATATCCATCGATAAAGTAATAGCCAATGATTGCTCCAATAGAAAAAAACGCTATAGACAAAATCATAATCCACGACAGCATTTCCAATCTCTTCCGGGTATGGAAATAATTGACCAGCAGATAGAAAATAATAAGATATTGCAATAAATGAGCATAGATATCGTGAATGGAGTTTTTAGGATCGAGCGTAAAGAATAAACCTATGATTGACCATATCAGAAACATGGCAAATGGAATTGTCAGCGGCCCACGCAAAGTAAAATCTGTCTTTTTTAAAAGAATTAAAAAAAGTAAAATACCAAGGGAAAGATAGAATAAAATTTCGCTAACCGCCGTGAGGGGCAGTGTGTTTATAAATAAATAAAGTCCCGTGAAAACTGGAAGCAACAAATTCAAAAGCATAAAAAACCGCTGAGAGACATTGCTTGCCGGGCTTAACGCGTCTTCAAAATAATTTGCGATGAATCTTTTTAATTTCTCCATGATGTTATGCTTTATTCTGGCTATCTTTAAATCACATCTTTATTTTTCTTTCAATTATTCCTGAATAAATGTTTCGATATTTTGCAGCCACAGAATCCCATGTATTTTGGCAAGCAGTTTGAATTGCGGCGGCGGACATCTTTTTGCGAGTGCTTTCGTCAAGAAGCGAAACTATTTTTGCCGCGATGTAATCAGAGTCATTTGTATCTTCAACAACAAATCCGTTTACACCTTCTCTAACAATATCTCTGGCGCCGACATTACCACTGATGACAACAGGCAGGCCGGCTGCCATAGCTTCCAGGACAACCATGCCAAATGTGTCAAATTTTGAGAGCATAATATAAATATCTCCGGCCGTATACATGTTGATCAATTTTTCTTTGCTTACAGGCCCTGTGAAAATTACATCGGAAATCATTCCCATATCCCTGATCAATTTTGTGTATTTTTTTATATTTCCCTTGCCCGCAATAACAAGCTTAAAGTTTTTATTCTGAGCCTTTAATTTGGCAAGAGAGAATAAGACATCGTCAAGGCCTTTAATTTCAAAATTCATTGAGACAAATAAAATTACCGTATCTTTAATGCCGATTCCGAATTCCCCGCGTATCGAGTTGCGAACAGAATTTATATTTTGTTTCCCGTAATCATTTAAATCCACGCCGGGGTTAATAACAACAACCTTATCAGAGTCGATTTCATATTCGTTTAAGAATATATCTCTGGTCAGTTTGGAAACGGCGACAAACTTCTGGCAGTTGCCTTCATAAACCAGTTTTCTTTCCACCCAGGCCGTTGCTGAATCGAAAAGACTCATCCGTTTTCGTCGAACATTATGCACCCAATAACGGTGAGGAACTCCGTGCATCGTAAAAATGTCAGATGCGAAAATTCTATCATGGCTGTGAACGAGAGAAAAATTGTTACGACCAATTTTGTATCCGGCAAGGTAGGCAAACCCGGGTGTGGTTAGAAATTTAGGAAAAGAAATAACAGGTGTTTTATGAAAAGTCACCGGAACAGATCCTTCCTGCCAGCGGCTGGCGAAAACATGAAAATCAAAAGCTGTTGCAGAAACAAGCCTGCCTGTCAATTCAGATGCGAATTGTTCGGCTCCGCCCATCAAACCATATTTAGGTATAACTACTGCTATTTTATGCATAAATTCCAAAGATAATTTTTAAAATTTGCGCATTTTTAACATAGAAATATAAAAAAAGCATGTTCTAAATTGACAATTGTTTACTGGTTAGAAGCATCATTATGTGTTTACTCCCGCAATGTTCTCTGTGAAAACAAGAAGAAGATTAAAAAATAATAAGTTCATGAATGACAAATAACTAAATAAATTATAGATTTGTAAAGCAAGAAATGATAGGTAAAACGAAATGTTTTTAATAAATCAAAACTTTTAAATATAGCTTGGCCAGGTGATAAGCAAGGGAGATCTTTTAGGGATATTATTTTGGAGAAAATTTTGCTTTCCGTTGCCATAATTACAAAAAACGAAAAAGAAAATATCCGTCAATGTCTGCAAAGCATCTCTTTTGCAGGCCAGATTGTTATTGTTGACTCCGGTAGCACCGATAACACGCTGGAAATTGCCGCTGAGTTTGGTTGCGAGATTTATTCTGAAGCGTGGCGCGGTTTCGGCCCGCAGAAACAATCAGCTATTGATAAATGCAGCCAACCCTGGATTTTAGTCCTGGATGCCGACGAACGTATTCCCCCTGACACGGCGAATATTATAAAAAAAATTGTCACTGACTCTAATGTAAAGGACGCAGGGTTCAGTTTCCCCCGGAAAAACTATTTTCAGGGACGCTGGATAAAACATGCCGGCTGGTGGCCGGATCGAATTGTCCGTCTATTCCGCAAAGAAGCAGGCCGAATAACCACGGCAATGGTTCACGAATCTGTGGAAGTTCAGGGGATGATCGGGGTGTTGGATGTTCCCATTGAACATTATACAGAAAGCAGTTTAAGCAAGATCATTCAAAAAATTGATAAATATTCAACACTGGGAGCTCAGGAAGCTTTTAAAGATGGGAAGCATTCCTCGGTATTTTCAGCTTTTATGCGAGCGTTTTTCACCTTTAATCAGGATTATTTTTTAAGGTTGGGTATGCTGGATGGCAGACAGGGGCTTACTCTTGCAGTGACCGATGCAGTTAATAAATTTTTCAAATACGCTAAATTGAGCGAACTCACAAAAATAAACCGTGGCGGTAGATAGGAAATGAATGAACGCTATGGTAACAATCCGGCTAATAAGATTGATATATCAATAATTATTGTCAACTGGAATACAAAAGATCTCCTGAAAAATTGTCTTAGCTCAATATATCAAACTATACATGATCTGACTTTTGAGGTCATCGTCGTTGATAACGCCTCCTCCGATGGTTCTACCGAGATGTTGGAGAGGGAATTTACTTCAGTCATCAGAATAGTCAATCAAGAAAATAAAGGATTCGGTGCGGCGAATAATCAGGCGCTGGCAGCAATGAAAGGAGAATACGCCCTTTTGTTGAATACGGATGCTGTATTGACTCCTGATGCGGTAAACAAATTATGGAATTTCTGTGAGGCAAATGACAAGGCCGCAATTGTGTGCGGACAGCTATTGAATGCCGATGGCACCAAACAAAATTCCATTGCATCATTTCCCAATTTGCTTACGCTTTCTACTAACGTTTCGCTTCTGGAATATCTTTTCCCACGCTGGTATCCCAGTAAAAGATACAAACATACATCCCCTGTTGAAGTGGATTCGGCGATCGGCGCCTGCATGATGATCAGGAAAAAAGCTTTGGATGAAGCAGGCGTTATTGACGAACGCTACTTTTTCTTTTTTGAAGAAACCGATCTGGCTTACACAATGCGCCTTAAAGGCTGGAAAATTTATCAGGTGCCCGATGCTTTTATCTATCACTTGCAGGGACAAAGTATCGGGCACAATATAAACTCACGAATCGAGTTTTACCGCTCACGTTATCAATTTTTAAAAAAATGGCACAACCCTCTTTATTACTATTTAGCCACCGGCACAATTTTTTTGCGATTATTGGCTAACGGATTTTCCAACTTTATTATTGTAGTTTTGACTTTAGGCCTGAACAAAAAGTTGCGATATAAATTGACCATGTATTCCAAATTAATCTATTGGCATTTTCAGAAAAATTAATTACCGGTATAATAAAAAACGCACTAATCCATTGACAGTAGGGCATGATTTTAGTAATAATTACCAAATTATTCGATATGTTATAGCCCTTCAGTTAACGTAACTGAGAGGGCGGAGCTGTAAGTGAGGTATTTTCGGCAATAGAAATTGTAGGGACTGGAGACTTTTGCACAACGGCATAAAGCCAACAATATTATCATTCCCGTCGCTTCTGGCCAGCCATATTCCATAATATCGTGGTCTATATTCCGTAATTTACGTTGATAGATTCCATATTTTACGCTATGATGTCCTCATGAAATCAACCATTTTATACTCGCGCCTGATTAAAGCGCGTATCGTAGAAGCGCTGGCCGACACGCCCGTTGTTCTGGTTGCAGGTCCGCGCCAGGCAGGTAAAACAACCTTGGTGCGGCAGATGGCAACGCAAGGAATGCGCTATCTCACGCTGGATGATGAGTTGACGCTATTATCCGCCAGGGCAGATCCGGTCGGGATGGTTCGAAGCCTGGATCGAGCTATCATTGATGAAATCCAGCGCGCGCCCCAACTCTTGCTGGCCATCAAGAAGAGTATTGATGAAGATAGGCGTCCTGGTCGGTTCTTACTGACTGGATCGGCCAATTTGATGGCATTGCCTACCGCAGCGGATTCTTTGGCTGGTCGAATGGAGACGATCACTTTGCTGCCGTTGTCGCAAAGCGAGTTGTTCGGTAACACTGCAAATTGGATTGATGCGGCGTTTGCCGGCCGGTTGCTCAATGTTGCCATGCCAGTAGTGGGGGCGGCGTTGGTCGAAGCTGTTTTGCGAGGTGGCTACCCTGAAGCGATTTCCCGCAGGGATTCGCGAAGGCGTGTCGTGTGG
>JAQURL010000068.1 GCA_028715625.1 Candidatus Margulisiibacteriota bacterium
ACTTAAACAAATCGATCCGCCCAAAGATGTTCAGGAAACCATGAATAAAATTGTAAAAGCCGAAAATGAAAAAATTGCCGCCATAGATTTTGCTACTGCTGCAGAAACCGCGGCTGATGGACAAAAAAGAGCAGCCATAAAACAGGCTAAGATTCTTGAAGCTGAGGGCGAAGCCGAGTTTATCCGTCTGGTTAATGAATCCGCTAATAAATACTTTATTGGAAATGCCCAATTATTAAAACGTCTGGAAGCTACTCAATCATCCCTGGAACATAATACAAAAGTAATTGTTCCGGCTAATTCTGATTTGGTAAATGTAGTAGGAGAACTGGCAGGAATAATCCCTCTTAAAGAAAAAAAATGAAGAAACTTTTAGTAGCCATAATATTATTTTCGCTCAGCATGGCCAGTATACCGGATTATCGTTCTATAAACAAATTTAATCTCGGCTCACCGGGCTCTTTTGAGGCCGGACTGGGCGGTTTTGACAACCCTGCCCTGCTTTCAAATTATGCTCAAAATGACCTGATTTATTACAAAGGCACTGATGTTACCGGTCTGTCTTTTGTATGGCCCAATCTGTCTTATAACAAGCTTATGTACTCGTCGAGTCAGGGAAATTTTACTGACCATATGCTGGCCCTCTCCATGGGATCAAGGCAATTTAGTCTGGGTTATGGCAATGGATGGTACGACGGATTAAATTATTTGAATCGCATCAATTACCAGTCTTACGGACTTATGTGGCGTTTTACTCCCAACATATCTATGGGTTGGACCGGGAAATATTCGACTGTCGATAACGACCAGTATATGGAATTAGCTTATCGTCCTTTTGCGGATGACCGTGTAACAGCTTATCTGGACATGTCCAGATATAACAGTATTCAGACAACCAGCAGTATAGGAATAGTTTATAAACCTCTTCCGAACATGTCACTTTTTGCCAAAATAGATAATGAAGGTCAATACACTTTGGGATTTGGTTATCAGCTTGGCAATCTTTTATTCTGGACTTCACCTGCCGGATGGGGGCTGCGCAACGGTGAAGCACCGGAAATCCACAAAGCCGGTATGCTTTCTCAAAAAAAATTTGTAAAAATTGATTTAACTTCAACAATTGAATATCAACCGAGTGTAATTTTCAGCCAAAATCAGGATTTGCTGTCACTGCTTGATAATATCCATCAAACGGCTCTTGATCAGGGTGTTTATGGAATAGCTGTAAATCTTGGCAGTAATGACATGTCGCCTGCGTTTACTTATGAAATCTATAAAGAATTAAAATTATGCAAACAAAATGGCAAAAAAATTGTGATCTTCATTGAAGACACGGAAATGTTTAATTATTTGATCGCCTCTTTGGGTGACACTATAATTATCGACCCGCTGGCAACCCTAACTCTTTCAGGATTTATATCCGGAAAAACTTATTTAAAGGGATTGCTGGCCAAGCTGGGTATTGGTTATGAAGAGTGGAGATTTTTTAAATATAAATCAGCCTATGAAACCCTGACCAGAGAAAATATGTCTATGGCAGATAAAGAACAAGAACAAGCCATTGTGCAGGGACTATATTATTACTGGAAAACAGAAGTCGCAAAAAATCGCAATATATCCGGTAATATTCTGGACCAGATCATACATGAGGAAGTTATGCTTTCGGCAAAAACCGCTAAAGAGTATAAACTGGTTGATCTTGCTGGACGCTGGACCGATGTTGATGATATTTTAAAAGTAATTGAAAACAAGGATGCAGACTATATGGAGCCAAGCTCCTACTGGTCGGCAAATCTTCCTCAACCCCGTAATTATTGGGAAGATAAACCAAAAATTGCCTTAATTTATGCTGTAGGTATTTGTGACCTGGATTCCGGTATAAATGCTCATGATTTATCTGTTCAGCTAAAAGAATATATCAAAGATGATTCTATCAAAGCCATTGTTATCAGGGTGGATTCCCCCGGAGGATCGGCTATGGCAGCCGATATGGTAGCGCAAGAGGTGAAAACCTGTACGGAAAATAAACCAATTATAGTCTCACAGGGTGATGTTGCTGCGTCCGGCGGCTATTGGTTATCTATGTACGGCAAAAGAATCTTCACCACTCCTTTTACCATTGCAGGATCAATAGGTGTAATCGGCGGATGGGCTTATAATAATGGTCTCAAACAAAAGCTCGGCTTGTCTACCGATTATGTCGCCGAAGGAAAACATGCAGACCTGGGTTTTGGCATGTGGATCCCGCTTCTTGGCTCTTTACCTGACCGTAATTTGGATAAAGATGAAAAATTAATAATAAAAAAATCAATTCTCGCTGATTATGACACTTTTGTAACCAAAGTAGCCGAAGGACGTAATTTAAATAAAAAGGATGTGGAAAGCATTGCTCAGGGTAGAGTTTGGCTTGGTTACAAAACAGTTAAACTGCGTTTGGCGGATGAAACTGGAGATTTGATAGATGCTCTGAATTATGCCAAAAAAATGGCAAAAATACCTGAACAGACCCTGGTTGAATTAGTTGAATATCCTAACCGGCCATTTATAAATTTTGAACAACTTTTGGCAACTCATCATTCCTTTGTAAAAACAGCTGATGTTAAAATTTATGAGGATTTCCGCTATCGCCTGAAACATAGTGGCCGCACATTGGTTATGCTGCCATTTGAATACTATCCATATAAAATTACCGATCATTTTTCCGGAAAATAATTAATCATTTAATCAGTAGTTCTTTCTCTTTTCCTTACTGATTTGTATTCAATCTCACAAATTAACATACCAGATATTTTCATTGCAACATTTAGTCAATCCGTTCGATAAGAGAGAGTGATAAAAATAGTCTTCAAAAAAATTAGGAGGTGCACAGGGGTTCAGACTTGGAATCAGGGTAAACTTTCACAATTCAATTAGAAGGAGTCAACGTAATGAAAAAAATTATAGCTTTAAACAAATGGGTTTATTACTTTGCAGAAGAAGGTTCAGAAGGCCGAGCATCCGATAAAAATCTTCTCGGAGGTAAAGGTGCTAATCTTGCTGAAATGGGATATTTGGGATTACCGATACCACCCGGTTTTACTATAACCACAGAGGTTTGTACCGAATACTTTAAAAATGATGGTGCATATCCAGCAGGTATGATGGAACAGGTTAAAGCCAACTTACAGCGCCTTGAACAACAAATAGGCAAAAATTTCGGCGATATAAATGATCCCCTGCTGGTCTCAGTAAGATCAGGTGCCAGAAAATCCATGCCAGGCATGATGGATACCGTTTTGAACGTTGGTCTTACATCTAAAACCATTAAGGGTTTAATAGATAAAACCGGCAACCCCCGTTTTGCCTGGGATTGCTATAGAAGGCTTATTATGATGTATGCTGATGTAGTCATGGAAAAAGCCGCCGGTATTGAGCCTGAAGAAGGCAAAAGCATACGCCAGTTGCTGGAAGAAAAAATGGATGAAGTAAAGCATGCCAAAGGTGTAAAAAATGATACGGAACTTGATGCAGACGATTGGGAAAAATTAGCTAGTGATTTTAAAGAGATCATTCTTAAAACATTAAACAAACCCTTCCCCGATGATCCTATGGAACAGCTGTACGGAGCTATCGGTGCTGTATTTCAATCCTGGAATGGAAAAAGAGCTGTCTCTTATAGAAAAATTGAAGGAATACCGCATGATTGGGGTACTGCTGTAAATGTACAAGCCATGGTTTTTGGAAATATGGGCACTAACTCTGCAACAGGTGTTGCTTTTACAAGAAATCCGGGCGATGGAGAAAATAGATATCTTGGTGAATGGCTGCCGGATGCACAGGGCGAAGATGTTGTTGCCGGAATCCGTACGCCAAACCCAATAAGTGAATATATGAGGTCCAAGTCTGGTTCACAACTACCAAGCTTAGAAGCAGCGATGCCAAAAATTTATAGAGATTTACGTAAAATAAAAACTGTCCTGGAAGAACATTTCGGCAATATGCAGGATATAGAGTTTACTATACAGGACGGCAAGCTATATATGTTGCAGACCAGAGACGGCAAGAGAAACGGCCCTGCTGCAATAAAAATTGCTATTGATATGTTTAGCGAAAATTTAATCCCCATTTCAGAAGCCTTAATGCGTGTAACTACTGATCAGTTAGACGAATTATTGCATGATATGGTTGACCCGGAAGCTGAAAAAACAGCTACAATAATCGGTAAAGGTTTGGCGGCAGGTCCTGGCGGCGCTACGGGTATAATCGTATTTACTGCAGATGAAGCTGAAGCAATGGCTAAGGCAGGACACAAGGTTATTCTGGTGAGAGAAGAAACCTCTCCCGAAGACGTACATGGCATGAAACCGGCTCAAGGCATCCTGACAGCCAGGGGCGGTATGACCAGCCATGCGGCTCTGGTTGCCAGAGGCTGGGGCAAATGCTGTATTGTTGGTTGTGGAGATATTCAAATCAATTTAGATACCAGACAAATGACTGTAAAATCCGGTGATAAAACCCTGACTTTTAAACAGGGTGACTGGATAACGCTTAACGGTACAAAGGGTATTGTTTACGCTGATCAGTTAAATATGATAAAGCCCAATCTTGAAGAAAACGACACTTTCAGATTTTTCCTGTCTTTAACCAACACCATTCGCAGACTGGGAATAAGAACAAATGCAGATACACCTGCAGATGTTAGAAGAGCAATCGGATTTGGAGCTGAAGGTATCGGTCTGTTCAGAGTAGAACATACAGTATATAACGAACTGAAACCAATGGTTTTGCTTGCTATGCAAAAACTGATACTTTCTGATGATCCTGAAGAAAAAGAAGCGGCTTTAAAAGAATTCGGTAAATATCTGAAAGAAGATGTTTCGGATACATTAAGAGTTCTTAACGGTTTACCTTTAACAATTCGTTTAATGGACCCTCCGCTGCATGAATTTTTGCCTATCAGTGAAAAAAATGTCCAGATGCTGGAGAAAGCTATGGATATTTCCAGAAAGCAAATAGATAAAAAACGAGCTGAATTACATGAACAAAATCCAATGATGGGTAACAGGGGTGTTCGTTTAGGTATTATGCAACCGGAGATTACAAAAATGCAGTGTCTGTCCATTTTTGAAGCAGCAGCTGAACTACAGCTGAAAGGAATTAAAACCAGACCGGAAGTCATGGTCCCATTAATAGTGGATGCCAACGAATTTATTCATCAGGCAAAAATTATCAGAGAGGTTGCGGCAGAAGTTGAGGCCAGATACGGTTTAAAACTGGATTATCTGGTAGGTACAATGATCGAAACACCAAGAGCCGCGATAACCGCCGGCGTTATTGCCAAGTATGTTGACTTCATGTCTTTTGGCACTAATGACCTTACTCAGATGACCTATGGTTTTTCCAGAGACGATGTTGCGCCTATTGTTTTGAAATATATTCAAGACGGCATTTTAAAATTTGATCCATTCCAGTCTATTGACGAGGATGGCGTAGGCGTTCTTATTAAATGGACTGTAGATCAAGCACGGGCAACCAATCCAAATATTAAAATAGGAATATGCGGTGAACAGGGCGGCGATCCTCAGAGTATCGCATTCTTGAATAGTGTTGGGCTGGATTATGTAAGTATGTCGCCTTTTAGAGTACCAATAGCCAGATTGGCAGCGGCTCAGTCAGAGATCGCAAGGCAGGAAGCAGTTGCTGCAGAATTAGAAGCTGCGGGTAACTAGTTATTAACAGCTGGCTCTCTGCTTTTGTCAGCAGGGAGTCAGCTTAGTAATAATTAACAGGAGGTAATTAAATGGTAAAATATAAAATTTGCGGGGTTCAGGTTGAACAAATAACAAATCTTGGTATAAAACATCTTCAATTTTTTCCACCAAAAGTAAATTTGCAAAAACTTTCAGATGGATATGAGCAGGTTGCACTGTGCATAAGACTGAAGGCATGGGATAGTTTTGTAGAATTAAAAGTAGTTCCTCCCAAAGGAACCTCTGATGGTTTCCACGAAGCACTTGATTCCAATGATAAACAAATTGCCATAAAAAATACAGAAATTCTCTGGAATAAAGTTATTCTGGAGCTTCAAAATAATACCGAGAGAGGTATTGATATCCTTAAAACTCCTGAGGCACTTTGTGAATATGTAGACAATATCGGCGGCTGGAGAGAATTTGGCGCACAGGCCGCTCTCGCAGTAAGAGAAATGATATTCAAGGTAAGTGCTGTTTATCAGCTGGAAAGTCTGGAAAAAGTTAAACATGACACTTACAAACGACATGGCGGATTAAACGAAATGGCTTTTGTGCCGCCGCAAAGTGTTATGCTTTCTGCCGGCAAACACGGCAATGGAATTAAAGAACTTGAAACGAAAAATCCCTGGGACGTCTCTGTAAGTAAAACGATCAAAGGACTGCCCTGGCAGGAATGGATGATACAGATCCCAGCTGCTAAAACACCTCAAATGCTTGAAGAAGCATTGTCTAAATTTCATAGTCTGCTTTACAAAATGCTGGCTGAAAAAAATGATCCTGTACAAAAACTCTCAAAAGAAGGCGGCATGACAGTTAACAATACCCGTACACCTTTTGAGATAATATCGCTGTATAAAGAAGCTGTTAAACTTCTGGGCAGAGCGCTAGGAAGCAACCTTGAGCTTGGGAAGCATATAACCCTTGCTATTGACGGAGCCTGTACCGAAACATACTTCCCTGAAAAATATGTATACTCTGTTTATCATATTAATCCTCTTATGAAAATTCTAGGCAATAATGAGAAGATCGAGATCGATGAAACGAACAAGGTATTAAAATTAAACCGTGAACAGCAGTATAGGTACACTGAACACGTAAAGGAATCCAAAGGCTATGTTTTTGATTACCATACAGAAGGACGTTACCATATTGTATTGTCTGATATTGAAACCGCAGGGTTTAAGCAATTTTTATCAGTTTCAGCACGCCCGCTTGCCGAATCGAAAGGATTAAACATTAATGATGCAGAACTGGAATTACAAGAAATAGCTGATGATGAAATTAATAAAGATGGCTATAAAAAATTCGCCCTGACTTCTGCACAACAGGCACTCTTGATGCGTCATATTATTGATCTTACCAATGAAAACGGAGTTGTCTTCTCTTCTATTGAAGATTTGATGTCAGAAGATGATTGGTATGGCTGGTCTGTTGCATCCATGCTTCTAAGTGATGTACAACTGGTCGGAGACGACTGGTGGGTCACTAATCCTGCCAGAATGGTCAGGGCCTATCGTATGGGTATTTTTAACGCAGTCCCGCTGATCAAAGAAAATCAGGTTGCTGATCCTTTCAAATCTATTCTTATGATAGCTTTATCAGAAAACGTGCAATACCTGATAAAAAATGGTGAACAGAATTTTGTCAGCACAACTGTTAACAAGTCTGAATACGCAGACTGCAACTCTCTCCCGGTTATTAAACAACTGATCGCAGAGCTTCATGAAAAAGTTAAGGAGATCGGTCTGCCAGAAGAGGCTGTGGTTGCAGCAGTTGTTTCTCACCGTTCAAAATCTTTCGGCCCGGATGTGGATGTAACCTTGGGACTGGCTACTTCCAGTACTCAGAAAATCGGAGCTTTTGGTGATCCTATGGCAATACTGGAATGGAACGCGAATATTCAACCGAACGTCGCCAGCCTTTTTACCAGATTACTGAAATATAGATATAACAGGCAAGCAGTGGAAAGCGGCTGGGTTAAATTTATCCCGGGACTCGTTCCCGGTTCAAGTTATAGTAATCAGGAAAAGCAAGGACGCGGCATTTAATATTATTTTTATCAAATACTCTGAACCCGAATCCACAACCAGTTCGGGTTTAGAGTATGTTCCTTAATTCCCGGAAAATAACTTTCACATTATATTCCTCTGATTGAATCAGCATACAAATGATCCATTTTCAAAATATGGTTTAACCACCAGTCTTTGAGAAAATGCAGTATGTCAATTTGCAGGTCTGTAGACCCCACTCTGAGCTGCTCCTTTACTTCCAGCGACTTGTACCGCATTTGTTGATGCGCAGCTCTGTGGACCTCATAATCTTTATATTTGATTCTCTCCAGAATTTTTTCTTCATCGTTCAAGTGTCCCAGAGAATAGTCGATCATAGCATCAATTATCCTGTTTAGTGAAACATTTTCACCCGCCGAAACAGTCTGAAAAAGTTCATTTAAAAGTTCTAGAATTTTTTGATGCTGGCTATCAAGCAATTGGTTGTTTACGCTGTAGGAAGGGTCCCAGATAATATAACTCTTGCTCATACTAATCCCCTTTCCTGATCAATAATTTTTATTATACTTTGTGTAAATGAAACAAGCCAGCTAATAGCCTAAACATTGTAAAAAACAGAAGGGCCAACCAACTGTTAATCTGGTCAGCCCCAATGTTTATATATGAAGTCTATCGATTAATATCTTCTGGAATTCCAGGTGTATGACACACGGCTCGGCGCAGCCTTGGCTACAGCGTTATAATCAAACCCCTGCAGCACTCTGCATTTAAGCTCGGCTCCCACGTTGCGTTCCAGAGTATGCACAATACCTCTTTCGTCTCTGGTCATGAAGGTAAAAGCTTCTCCTTTTCGGGTAGCCCTTCCTGTACGTCCTATCCGGTGAGTATATGCTTCAGTTGTCGCCGGTATATCAAAGTTAATCACATGAGATATCTGCGAAACATCAATACCTCGAGCGGCAATATCTGTCGCAACCATTATCTGGTATTGTCCTTTGCGAAATCCCTCCAGAGCTGACTGCCTCTGATGTTGAGAAAGATTTCCCTGTAAGGATATTGCCTTGTAGCCACTTCTCTGCAGCTTCTGCCCTAAAATTTTTGCCCTTTGTTTTGTACGGGTAAAAATAAGTATGGACTGCGCCGGCGTACTTTTAAGAATTTCCAGCAGAAGTAATGTCTTCAGATGCTGCTCAACCGGAAATACCACATGGGAAATACTGTCCAGCGGAACAGTATGATCTACCTCAATTGTGATAGGATTTTTTAAAACATCTCTTGCGAGACGTTGAATATCCGATGGCATCGTAGCTGAAAACATTAATGTCTGTCTGTTTACCGGCACGTAGCGTAAAATTCTTCTGAGGTCCGGCAAAAAACCCATATCAAACATATGATCAGCTTCGTCCAGAACCAGCGTTTCCACGTCTGACAAATCCACATATCTTTGTTCCAGATGGTCCAGCAGCCTCCCCGGACATGCTACCAGAATATCTACCCCCTTTTTTAAAGCGGCTATCTGCTGATAACTGCTTACTCCTCCATATACTGCCAGACTTCGCAACTGCAGGTTTTTTGCAAAAACCTTAATAGCAGTATTAATCTGCTCAGCCAGTTCTCTGGTGGGCACTATAATAAGTGCCCTTATATAACCCCTGTTGCCGTCCAAAAGACGCTGTAGTATCGGCAGTACAAATGCTGCTGTCTTGCCTGTTCCTGTCTGGGCCAGCCCCATGACATCCCTTCCCTCCAGCACAAGCGGAATAGCTTTCTCTTGTATTGGGGTCGGTTCTTTGTATTCCATGGCCTCTATCTGGGCCATGATACCTTGTGTAAAATTAAACTCTCTAAAACTCATTTTTTCTCCTTTTTCTATTTTGTAATTCCGAGCTTTTTGCTCAAAATCCTAATGCCAAATCAATAATTTTATTGATTTGGTGTTTTTGATAATGCTGCTGATAAAGCAATTAGTTTAACAGGGGAACTAATTTTCATTAGTTGTGGAACTTAGGGTGATAACTTGGGGGAGAGAGATCAGTAAAGGTCCAACAATTTTTTATATTTCAACAGTCATATTTAACTGCTACAGTATGAGGCACCTTGTCTGAGATGTCAACTGAATATATTCAGTCGTGCATGCTGAGTCTATTTTTTCATGAAAACTGATGTATACTTTATAGCAGGATCAAAAAACAAACCGGATAAAAAACTGGAGTTGGCAGTGATAAGATTTTTTATCGGTCTTTTTTTAATTATCAGCACAATTCTTTGTGTTCTGCTTCTGGAAGGCGCCAACCTCTCGGCATATTTAGCCCCCACTGCTCTAGTTGTTGTTGTACTGATAACCTTCTTCGCTTCTCTTTGCGTCTGGAATGTATCCGAATTAAATTCCGCCTGGAAAGATGCTTTCAATCCGGAGGATTCTACCAGTCTTTATAAATCCACAAGGATACTGGATTTCTTTGAAAAATTATTTTATTTCAGCGGTATACTTTGCACAATACTGGGTATTGTATTTATTCTTTCTCAACTTCAAAGTTTCAGCAAAATGGGAGTTGGTCTCGCTTTCAGCATGCTCGGCATTTTATACGGAACTTTCCTTGGTATAGTCACCAGGATTCTTCGTGCAAAAATTGAAAACAAGAAGAAATAACTTCCCTTACTTGCACGCTGCCTATTCAAATGATAGGCAGTTGTCTGTACAATAGAGAAATGAAGGTCATCTCTATTATCAGTAATGTGCTTGATACTCTCTCCTTTAAAAAATCTATTATTTTACATGGAGTAAGAATAAATCTGCTTGTCGGGTTTTTTATTAATATTTTTATTAATATGGGCGTTGCTGTCTGGATGCTTTTTTTAAATGGTTTCAAACCATTACCCCTATATGGACATATAAGTATCAGTCAGGATATTATAGGTATGGCTTTTACGCTTACTTTATGCGTTACCTGGTTTAACATTCTAACTACCAGAGAAGAAATTCAAGCATATCCCCAGCGATTAATTTCCAATCCACGTATGCCAATTAAGCTGTTAATGTTATTACCTGGAAACCGTGTGCTGCGAACCCTTTTCTTGTCAATATTTTTTACCCTGGTCTGTTTGCCTACAATCCCCATACTTTTCTACCTCGGTGTTCGACAAATGGACGGCCTCCATTTTATTCTTTTTAAATCCATATATTCCGGGTTTCTGGCATTACCGGTAATTTTTATTTCTTCATATTCGGTATATGTTAGAAGAAACTAAGAAAAAAATAATATGAACACACTGATAAGCAGTAAAACCAATAGCAAAATTACTTTTTTAAAAAAATTAAGCAAAAAGAAATACCGGGATGAAACAAATAATTTTTTAATTGAAAACCTTAAAATTATTTGTGACGCTTTTAAATCTGGTTACAGCTTCGAATCTTTGTTTATCGATGCTGAACTTTTAAGAAAAAAAGACGCTATGCTTAGTTATCTTCTTAGTAAAACGGCTGATTATTTTATTATAGACGAAAATATTAATAAGTATTTTTCCAATCTGGATACTCCTTCTGGTATATGTGCCGTCTACAAAAAGATTCCAGGCAGAATTGATATAAAAAAATCCATTGTTTATTTAAATGGCGTCAGCGATCCCGGAAATATGGGGACAATACTGCGAACCGCCATGGCTTTTGGTTTTGCAAATGTAGTTGTTGATGAAACATGCGCCGATGTTTATAACTCCAAAACCATTCAAGCAGCTAAAGATTCTATTTTTAAACTTAATATAGAAAAAGATTCCGGCTGCAGTTTAATAAAAAAAATAAAAACGAAAATGCCGATCTTTACGACAAGACTGGAGAAAGCTCAAGACATTGCCGACCTTGGAACCGTTGGTAACTTTTGTCTGGTTTTAGGTAATGAAGCGAGTGGCGTGAGTTCTGAAATACAGAAGATATCCGACAAATTCTTAAAGATACCCATATCTAAAAATATGGAATCAATAAATGTGGCGGTTGCGGCAGGTATTTTATTTTACACTTTAACTTTAGGAACAGCGCAACCGGAAATGTAATAGTATAAAGCATGGGATATCAGGAATTATCGTTTAAATTACCAACTGACTATACAGAAGAACAGCTGCAACAAAAAATAGGCAAAAAACTCAGGCTCAAACAATTTTCCTGGCAGATCGATCATAAAAGCCTTGATGCCCGGGACAAAAGCAATATCCATTGGCAAGTAAGGGTCGGAGTATTTTCCGCCGAAATCAAAGTAAACGCAGCGCCTTCCGGTTCAGAGCTGAATATTCCTTTTAAAAAAAGAAATAAAAAAATACTGATAGTAGGCAGCGGACCGGCAGGCTTTTTCTGTGCTTTTGTTCTGCAAAAAGCCGGTTTTCAAACTACAATTATCGAACGAGGCAAGGATGTTAAACAAAGAACAGCAGCTATAAAAAACTTTGAAACCAACGCAGTTTTTGAGCCGGCAGGCAATTATGCGTTCGGTGAAGGTGGCGCAGGCACTTTTTCCGATGGGAAGCTTACAGCCAGAAGCAAACATCTGACTTTGGAAAAAAAATTTATTATCGATTGTTATATTGAGGCCGGAGCGCCTCAGGAAATAGCTTATCTGGCGCATCCTCATCTGGGCAGCGATAATCTCAAAAACCTGGTCAGAAAACTAAGGGACAAATATCAGCAATTAGGAGGGACCATACTTTTTGAAACCACTTTACTGGATTTAAAAATTTTAAAGGGACGGGTTCTTGAAATTGTTACTAATAATGAAACTCTGGCCGCTGATTATTTTGTCATCGCTCCCGGTCATTCCGCTTACGACACATTTCGGTTACTGATGAAGAAAGGGGTCGCCTTTCAGACTAAAAATTTTGCAATTGGCTCACGAGTAGAGCATCCTCAAACACTCATTAACAGGGCTCAATTCGGTACAGAACATTTGCCCGGAGTAACTGCCGCCGAATACCGGCTCACCGCGAATATAAAAGGCAACCTGCCGGTTTATACGTTCTGCATGTGCCCCGGCGGAGTCATCGTACCTTCCACAGCTTTCGAAGGTTCCAATATTGTGAATGGAATGAGCAATTTTAAACGGTCCGGTTTTTATGCCAATGCTGCCTGTGTTGCTGCGGTTAATCCGGACACTTTACTTACCAAGAAAGTAACTGCGGCAGAAGCTCTGGATTGGCTGCAGCGCCTGGAAGAAAAATTCTACACATCGGCAAAGGGTTACAAAGCGCCTGCTTGCAGCATTACCAATTTTATAAACAAGACCGGTACTGATCTACAATCAGGTTCCAGTTATCCGCTGGGCTTATTTCCTGCTCCGCTTTGGGAGCTTTTACCAACAGTAGTTTCCGATTCGCTGCGGGAAGGCCTTAAGGATTTCAGCCGAAAAGTTAAAGGATTTGAAACCGGGCTGATAATGGGCCTGGAAAGCAAAACTTCATCACCTGTTCAGGTTTTAAGGGATGATTCCATGCTTTGCGCAGGATTTACTAATCTTTATATGGTCGGTGAAGGCAGCGGTTATAGCGGGGGCATTATTTCCAGTGCCGCGGATGGTATTAAAGCAGCTTTAAGGATAATCTAAATTATGACTTTTCGGGATCAGTTGCAGTCTTTACTAACTTCACCGCAAGCTAGGGGAATATTGGAAAATCTGTTGGCCGGAATGATTTCCTTCGGACAAAATGATTATGTTATAGCCACAAAGCATTTTAGGCATATTATTCAAGAAATCGTTACCAATCCCGAGTTACTTGAAAAATGGGACATTCTTTATATTATTATCAATTCTTTTATTCTTGCCAAGGACTATCAAACAGCCCTGGCCATTACAGATGCTGCGTTAAACCAACCGACAACAGCAAAAGATGAGCTTTATAATAAACGCGGCATTATTTTTTATCGTATTAAAAAACTTAGCAAGGCCATAGAGGCATTTAAGGCTGCTCTTGTTTTATCTCCGGATAACTTACTGTTTATGGAAAACCTGGCTGATGTTTATCTTAAACTTCATC